>CAKTZN010000021.1 GCA_934635545.1 uncultured Oscillospiraceae bacterium
GCCGCCCAGCAGCGGGCAAAGCAGCACACCCAACGCGCCGCCCAGCGACAGATGCTCCAACAGGCAAAAGCCGCCGCCCGCAAGGCAGGACAGAGGCTGAAGCAGATGGCGCAGACGGTGGGCAAGACCGTCCGCGCCGGTATCAAGGCCATAGCCGCAGCAGGCGGCGGTGTGGTGCTGTTCCTGCTGCTGGCCTTGCCGGTAATTGCGGTGGCGGCGGCACTGTCCCCAGCAGGCGTTGTTGCGGACAGCCACACCATGGAGCCCACTGGAGAGGCCATGGAGGTGTGGGAACGCCTGCCGGACGACCTCTCTATGGAGCGGCGCATGGTTGTCACCTATGCGCTGGCGCTGGTGGACAAGGTGGACTACTTTTGGGGCGGTAAATCGCTGGTGCTGGGCTGGGATGACCGCTGGGGCGAGCTGACGGAAGTCGCAGCCGAGGGTAGCGACAGCACCGGCACGGAGCAGCCCTACGGTCTTGATTGTTCCGGCTTTGTGGATTGGGCGTTCTACAACGCCAGCGGCGGCGAGTATGTGATCGGGCAGGGCGGCGGAGCCATGGAGCAGCATGCCAACTGCGTGGACATTGCGTGGGACGAGGTGCAGCCGGGAGACTTGTTATTCTATCCGGAGGATGAACACGTCGGCATCGCCGCAGGCCGCGACTGGCTGGGCCGTCTGCTGGTGGTGCATTGCGCTTCCGGCACAGGCGGCGTGGCGATTTCGCACCGAACTGGCTTTGAGACAGCCGCAAGGCCGGTGTGGTACACAGATGAATAGAGGGCAGAGGAATTTCCTCTGCCCTCTATTTTTTATATTTAGGACTTCCGGCCTTTCAGCATCTTATCAGGGATCATAGATGCACTGATGAGGTCTGCGGGATCGACTTCCAAAGCGTCCGCAATGTCAAAGAACACATCCAGCGTGAAGTTGTGCGCCGTTCCGGGCGCTTCGATGACGCTCAGCAATGAACGGCTGATACCTGCTTTCTCGGCCAGCTTTTCCTGCGACATTCCACGCAGCTTGCGGAGGGTAACGATGGCAATGCCGATTTGGATAAAGCGGTCATTGTTTTTGAACGAAACAGTTTTACTCATGCGGGGTGTCCTTGCCTTTCGTGGTATGAGTAAATTATACTGTTTCTTCGTTCTACTTTCTGTCTGAAATAGAAAGCGTTTGACATGATATGGTGGCAATGATATAATCTAAAACAATCATACGCTTTCTAAATACGACAAAAATATACTGTTACAAGCAGAAAAGGATAACGAGGAATGACCAACCCTATCCGCTGTGCCATCATCGGTCAAAACCCCATGCGTTTTCCGTGGGGCTTTGACGAGGAAGATGACCGTTGCCGAAAATTGAAAATCGAATTGGCGCAGCAGATCATGGCGCTGCGCCAAGGTGGAGTGTCGCAATTCCTGACCGCCTGCGACTGCGGCGTGGGATTGTACGCCGCAGAGATCATCAACGGACTGCGGACGACTGACCACGACCTGATGCTGCTGTGCTACACACCCCACGAGGAGCAGACTACAAAATGGGCTCCCTACCTACGGGAGCGCTACTTCGATATGTTGGAGAAATGCACCTATATCTCTGCTGTGTGCGAGGTCGGCGCGCCGGACGCGCAGCTCCAAGCCTACCGGAAGATCATCGACCTTGCGGACGTGGTGCTGGCGGTCTATGACAAGGACACGCCGCCCACAGGCAGCGCGGAGGACAGCGCCTTGGCCTACGCCATAGCCCGCAAGCCCATACTGATCGTAGACCCGAAATAAAGAAGAAGCCCGCTTAGCAGCGGGCTTCTATCACACGGCAGCGTCTATCGCCATATTGACCATGAGCGTATGGAGGCTTACCTCATATTGTTCCTGTGAGATTAAGTGGCGCACGAGAAACGTGTCCAGCACACCCTTTTGCTTGTCAAAAAGGTGCTGCTGCTTCTCTTGTTCGGAAAGCCCCTGCCACTCGTTTGATATCGTGAAATCCAGCTCCATTTAACGTCCCTCCCGCAGTATTTGCACAGGCAGTATTCACACGGCCATTACTATACCACGGGTGGTGGCAAAAGAAAATTGGCAAAACGACGGAATACATAAGCGCTTTTTCTATCAACTTACGAAAGCAGCGATCATGCCTTGGGCGTATGCCACAGTTGTCGAGTCATGTCCAAGAATATCTGTGCAGCGTTTGCATTTGTTGTTTTTCTCTGCAAAACATAAACCTCACGATCCGGCAGGGAAAATGTAGGCGTGAGCTGTCTGATTCCTGCGGTGTGTAAACCGCTTGCAACACTGAGTGGAACAATGGCCCAGGTATCCCTTTTCATAACAAACATTTGAAGCTGGCTCATAATCTCCAACTGTATCTGTGGAACCGCATCCGCTCCCCAAATACTCTGATGCCAATGGACAAATTCGAGGTTCCATTCCACATAAACTTCCTGTTCGATGGGAAGCGTGTCAAGGTCGATCCTGTCTGGATAGCCGGACTCGGCCGCGCAAATCAGAACCATCGGTTCTCTTAAGATAACTTCCGCCCTGATTTGCGCGCTATTGGGTGTTTCTGTTGTAAAGGCCAGATCTGTTTCGCCCTGTATGAGCTTTTGGCAGGCCGTGGCGATCGTCATATCCTGTATTTCCAAATGAATGTCAGGATGCTCTTTCATAAATCGCTCATAAACCGGCGGCAGCAAATACGTTGCGACGCTGTTGATGGCGGAAACACGCAGACTGCTTTTTCGTGTCCCGACAGCCTGCATATTGCGGACAATTTCCTGATACTGCAAGGAAAGCTGATAAAACCGCTTGCCCTCTTCTGTGAGAACTATTTCGTGACTGCCCTTGTGCCGAAAGAACAGGGAACATCCCAGTTCTTTCTCAAGCGTTCTCAGCCGGATGCTGAGAGAGGACTGGCTGATAAACAGCGCCGCTGCCGCTTTGGAAATATTCCGATGTCTGCAAACCGCAAGAAATGCTTCGATCCCTGCATACGTCATGTCAAATCCCCACTCCTATTGAAACTATTCAATAGGATAGCATGGCAAAATGAATTTTACAACCCCCGGATCACTCCTTATAATGAGGACGTGATGCAAGGAGGGTTGATACCCATGGAACATACAAAACTCCAAAACCGCCCGTGGTTTCCGCTGGCGATGGCAAGCGCCGGACATATTATTTGGGGCTTCAGTACCCTGTTTTCTAAAATGGCACTGCAAACAGCCGCACCGGATGTGCTGCTGTCCATTCGGTTTCTGTTTGCTGCGCTGATTATGACACTCATGATCGTGTTCGGAAAGGCCAAGGTTTCTTTTCGCGGAAAAAAGTCGAAGCCATTGCTTTTGCTTGCCATTACGGAGCCGATCTATTTTTATTTCGAGAGCTATGGGATCCTTTACACGAATGCGACATTTGCAGGTGTTGTGTTAGCCGTAGCACCTGTCGTTGCCATTGTGCTGGCGATCCTGTTTTTGAAAGAGTTCCCCACAAAGCGGCAGGCTGCTTTGTGCCTGCTGCCGGTGGCAGGCGTTATCATAATGACAGTTACCGGCAGTTCTTTGGGGATCATTCAGCCAATCGGGGTGTTCTTTTTGATGGGGGCTTGCCTGTTCTCGGCAGCATATAAGACAGCAAACCGAAAATCAGCGGAGGAGTATACGCCGTTTGAGCGGACATATATCGTAATCCTGTTCTGTGCGGTCATATTTACCCTTGCGGCAATTCGCACCGTTAAGGGAGACTTTTCGGCCTATCTGGAGCCGTTGTCAGGACCGTCATTTCTCTTTTCCGTGTTGATGCTGAGCATTTTTTGCTCGGTCGTCTGCAATATGATGGTCAATTACGCCGCGGGAAGAATGTCTGTTGTAAAACTCTCCTCGTTAGGTTCTCTGACAACACTTTGCTCTATGACTGCGGGAGTGCTTTTTTTGAACGAACCGCTGACTCCCGGCTTACTGTTGGGCGCTGTACTGATCCTCGTGGGGATTCGGCAGGTCACAAAACAATGACACCTGATTCTCTTCCGTCAACGGGAAGAGCAGGACACGAAAAAGGGTGAGCGCCATGTGGGGCATCCACATGGCGCTCATCCTTTTGGTGCTACCAAATCATTAAGAAGAGAAAAGGAGGGTATATTCAGCAGCCTGAGATCCCGAGGCCTAAAGAGAGAAGGATAGAGAGAAAACAGATGGTACGGCAGAGGATCTCAAGCTGGGCTGACAGGTTCAGGCGGGCATAACGCCCAGCTCTGCGGCAGGCTCAAAGTCCAACTCGGTGATCTGGCGCAGTTCATCCAGCGTGATGTCCGGCGCGATCATTTCCAGCGTGATTTTGCCATCATGGAAGCGGAACACCCCGTATTCCGTGACCACCAGACGCACGGTGCCGTAGGCGGTAATGGGCAGCGTACACTGCTTGATGAGCTTGGGGCCGTTTTTGCCGGTGTGGGTCATAGCGACGATCAGTGTATTAGCGCCGGAGGCCAGATCCATGGCTCCGCCCACGCCCAGTTGCTTGCCGCCGGGGATGATCCAGTTGGAAACATTGGCCTGCTGGTCTACCTCAAAAGCGCCCAGAACAGTGGCATCCACATGACCGCCGCGGATCATGCCGAAGGAGAGACTGCTGTCGATATAGCAGCAGCCCGGTGTTTCCTTTACCGGCTGGCGGCTGGCGTTGATGAGCTTGGGATGGGCTTCCGCCTCGGAAGCCAGCGGCCCCACGCCCAGCATACCGTTCTCCGCGTGGATGAACACATTGGGATTGGTAAGATAGTTGGATATCTTGGTGGGGATACCCACGCCCAGATTCAGCACAAAGGTATCTCCTCCGGCCATATCGTCGATGATATGCGCGGCGGTTTTGGCGATGCGGGCCGCGATGGCGTCCTTATCCAGATGTACCATTTCAGACCGCCTCCTTTACGATAGCGTTCACGAAGATGTGGGGGGTGATGATCTCCTCCGGAGAAAGCTGGCCCGGTTCTACCACGTCCTCCACGGAGACGATGGTATAATCGGCGGCCATCGCCATCAGGGGATTAAAGTTGCGGGCGGTCTTGCAGTAGACCAGATTGCCCAGCGTATCGGCACGATAGGCTTCGATCAGCGCTACATCTGCTTTCAGGGCTTCTTCCATAACATATGTTCTGCCGTTGAAAACGCGGGTCTCTTTGCCCTCTCCCAGTGTCGTACCTGCGGAAGCCAGCGCATAATAGGCGGGAATACCGTGCCCGGCGGCCCGGATCGACTCGGCAAAGCTGCCCTGGGGAATCAGCTTGATGTCAATCTCGCCGCGGTTATACGCGACAACGGCGTCGGGATTCCAGTTGTAGTAGTTGCCGATCAGGCGCTTGATCTGATGGTTGGTCAGCAGACGCCCCAGGCCGATATTGGGTGAGCCTAGATCGTTGGAGATGATGGTCAGCTCACGCTTGCCGCTGTCCACCAGCGCGTCGATCAGGTGGTTCGGTGTACCCCGCAGGCCGAAGCCGCCCACCATGATGGTGGCGCCATCATGGATATGGGCGATAGCCTCGGCGGCGGTCATGATTTTTTGTTTCCTTTCCATGTGTCCTCCTGCCGCGAATGTTTACTTTCCGCTTCTGATCTGCTCCACGAACTTCCGCAGGCGGGCCATGCCCTCCTGGCACTGCTCCATGGAGGTGGCGTAGGAAATGCGGATATTGTTCTTGGAGTTGGGGCCGAAATCACTGCCGGGGACGCAGGCCACGGCATACTCGTCCAGGAAGCGGTTGGCAAACTCGGTGCCATCCATGCCCAGACAGCTAACGTTGGGGAATACGTAGAAAGCCGCCTGCGGCTTGTTGCAGGGAATGCCCAGCTCCACCAGAGAGTTGTAGATGAAGTTGCGGCGGCGGTCAAATTCCCGGATCATGGCCTGAATCTCATCGTCGGGCTGGGTCAGCGCGGCCAGCGCGGCATCCTGTGCAAAGCTGGTGGCGCACAGCACGACCTTCTGGTGGCAGCGGACGAGAATACCGATCAGATCCTTGCTGGCAGCCACATAGCCGATACGGAAGCCGCACATGGAGTAGCTCTTGGAGAAGGACTGGATGGTGACGGTGCGGTCACGCATACCGGGCAGGCTGGCGATGGAGATATGCTTGTTGCCATCGTACAGCACCCGCTCATAGGCCTCGTCGGAGATGACCACCAGATCGTGCTTGATGCAGATCTCGCTGAGCCGCAGCAGGCTCTCTCTGTCCATCATGGTGCCGGTGGGGTTGCCGGGGGTATTCAGCAGCAGAAGCTTGGTCTTGGGGGTAATGGCAGCCTCCAGCGCATCCAGATCGAAGGTGAAGTTGCGCTCTTCGCTGAGGGGAACATAAACGGGAACGGCCTCGGCCAGATTGACCACGCTGTCATAGGGAGAATAGCCGGGATCGGGCAGGATCACCTCATCGCCGATGTCTGTCAGCGCCATGATGGCCACCGTCATGGCTTCCTCACCGCCTACGGTCACCATGATCTCGGAATTGGGATCGTAGTGCAGGTCGTTTTCCCGCTCCAGCTTGTCGGCAATGGCTTTACGCAGCGCGGGAGTGCCATAGTTGGAGGTGTAGCGGGTGTTGCCGTTCATCAGAGAATCGCAGGCCGCCTTACGGACATATTCCGGAGAGACGAAGTCGGGCTGTCCGATCTCAAAGTGGACAACGTTTTTGCCCTCGGCCTCCATGCGGGTGGCTTTTTCCGAGACGCGGCGGATACCGGTGAAGGTGATTCGCTTCATTCTGTTGGGTTCAAAATCGCGCATAACTGATTCCTCCTGTTGTTTTATTTTTTGGACATAGGGTCGTGTCATTTAATTATGTAACGATATATATACTGCATGTAAACAATAGATTGACAAAGAAAAGAGGGCGTGGTATACTGACCGCAACTTTAAGGATTTGAGGTACTCACATGAACAAGGAAAAACCTACGCTGCAAACAGTGGAGCGTGCGCTGGAGCTTATCGACATCATGGCCCATTCGCCCAACAAGATGAGCGTCATGGAGATCAGCACCGCGCTGGGCGTGACCCGCACCGGCGCGTATAATCTGCTGAACGCCCTGATGAAATACAACTTCGCAGAGAAAGATCCAGCCACTAACAAGTACTCCATCGGCTATGCCTTTATGGAGCTGGCGGATCTCTATCGCCGCCAGTATCCGTTCCTGTTCGCGGCAGAGCGGGGCTTCTATATGCTGTCCCGCAAGCGAAAGGATCAGATCAACATCACTGTGTACAAGCGGCCCGGCATCGCGCTGATCCTGCGGGTCAAAGCGCCTGAGGAGATCCAGAAGAGCAATCAGCAGATCGTGTTCCCGGCCTACATCACCAGCGGCGGTAAGATGCTGCTGGCCAGCCTTCCGGAAAAGACGCTGGAAGAGGATCTGGCTCAGATGGAGCTGAAGCGGTTCGCAAAGAACACCATCACAGATAAGGATGAGCTGCGTAAGGCGCTGGAGCAGATCCGCCAGCAGGGATACGCCACCGAGCGGGAAGAAAACTTCGGGATGCGTGGCTGCGTGGCTGCGCCTATTATGAACATGGCGGGCGAGGTCATCGCGGCCATCAGCATTGTCGTTCCTCTGCAAAGTTTTGACGAACACTTTCAGGAGTATTTGTCAGACGTGCAGGATGCGGCCATGCAGATCTCGCAGGAGCTGGGCTACAATCCCTATCAGGCATAAACCAAATAGGACGCTTTCCCAAAAGACTTCGGACAAAAGATTGTCCGAAGTCTTTTTTTGTGGAAAGCTGTCGGACGGTGCTTTTACATTACCATTAAAATTTCTTTTTGTCAATGTATTATTACAAAATAAATTTTATTATTGACAAAAGGAGATTTTGAGTATATACTTTGCCACATAAAGAAGAAAACACACGAAAGCTGACGAAAGGAGGCGGCACATGGAACTGACGAAATGGCTGGCCGGCCACCGGAAGGTCGTTGTGTTCGGTGAACTAGGCAGCGGAAAGACGGAGATCGCCCTGAATCTGGCATTACAGCTCCATAGAGAGACAGGAAAGCCTGTCCGGTTCATGGACATGGATCAGACGAAACCGATGTATCGCGCCAGAGATGTGCAGGAAAAGCTGGAGGCACAGGGCGTGACCGTGGTAGCGGACGAACAGTTTATGGATGCGCCGACTGTCGCGCCGGGCGTGCGGGAAAAGATGGAGGATGACGTATATACCATTATGGATGTAGGCGGTAGCTTCCACGGCGCACTGAACATGGGGCAGTTTTCGTGGATCATCCGCCATGTGGGCGCACTGGTGCTGTATGTGATCAACCCCTACCGCCCCTTTTCCGACAGCACCGAGCATATCAGCCAGACCATGGCGGGAATACTGGCCTGCTGCCATCTGAACCGTGTCTCCCTGATCAGCAACCCCTTTGCCGGAGAGGACACAACACTTGAGGATGTGCTGGAGGGTCACACGGCGCTTCGCCGCCGTGTAGCGCCGCTGCAACTGCCTATCACCGCCGTTGTGGTGCCGGAAGCGCTGCATGAGGAGGCGGCTGCCGCCATTCAGGAACCGTGCTTTGCGGTGACACCATTTCTCCCGTATGTTTTGAATCCGATTCCGACGGATTCTTCACAGTAAAAAACCATAGAGAAGAAAGGAAGTTGACCATGGCAAAGATCCAAGTAGACCCCATTTACTGCAAGGCCTGTGAGCTGTGCATGAACGTATGCAAGCTGGGCCTGCTGGCTCTGGGCGAGGAACAGAACGCCAAGGGCTATCACACAGTGGTGCAGGCAAAAGAGGGATGCGTAGGCTGCAAAATGTGTGCGATCATGTGTCCTGAAGGCGCCATCACGGTTTATAAGTAAGGAGGGAAACGACAGTGAAAAAAGCATTTATGAAGGGAACCGAGGCTGTTGCCGAAGCGTCTGTCCGCGCGGGCTGCCGTTTCTTTGCCGGTTATCCCATTACTCCGCAGAATGAGCTGCCGGAGTATATGTCCCGCCGTTTGCCGGAGGTGGACGGCATCTTCCTGCAGGGCGAGAGCGAAGTGGCTTCCATCAACATGGTGTACGGCGCTGCCGCCGTTGGCACCAAGGCTATGACTTCTTCCTCCGGTCCGGGCATCAGCCTGAAGGCCGAGGGTATCTCCTCTCTGGCAGCCGGTGAGCTGCCCGCCGTTATCATCAATGTAGCCCGCGGCGGTCCCGGCTTGGGCAGCGTGCAGGCGGCACAGATGGACTATCTTCAGAGCACCCGCGCCTCCGGCCACGGCGGCCACCGTCTGCTGGTGTACGCACCCGGCACGGTACAGGAAGCCGTTGACCTGACGGTAAAGGCTTTCGATAAGGCCGAAGAGTACAAAGGCCCCTGCATGGTCTATATGGATGGTTGCATCGGCGCTATGATGGAGCCTGTGGCTCTGCCTGAGATGCGCGAAGTGAAGGAAATGAAGATCAAGACCTTCGCCAGCACCGTGTTCAATCCCCGTCATCTGCATATCACCACCATGCTGGATCCCTTCACCAAGCAGGAGGAGTTCAACCAGTTGCTGGCCGATAAGTACGAGCGCTGGCAGACCACCGAGACCATGGTAGAGGAGTATGAGATCGAGGACGCGGAGATCGTTGTGGTAGCCTACGGCACCACCGCCCGTATCGCCAAGGACGCCGTGAAGTATATGCGCGCCCAGGGCGTCAAGGTGGGCATGATCCGTCCCATCACCCTGTATCCCTTCCCCTATGCCTCCTTTGAGAAGCTGAATTACAGCAAGCTGAAGGGCATTCTCATCGGCGAAATGTCCATTCCCTGCCAGATCATCGAGGATGTGAAGCTGGGCACGGCCCGCCGCGCGAAGATCCACACGCTGCTGCACGCCGGCGGCATCATTCCCAATCCCAAGGAATTCATTGACGCCATTGCCAAGATCGACAGAGAGGAGAATTGACCGTGGAACAGATCTATCATAGAACAAAAGGCCTGAGCGACGTTGTTTCCAGTTTTTGCCCCGGCTGTCTGCATGGCCTGTGCACCAAGCTGGTGGCGGAGGTGCTGGAGGAAATGGGCGTTCTTGACAATACCATCGGCGTGATGTCCGTTGGCTGCGGCGCATTGGTCAAGCGTGTCATGGACACCGATCTGGTTTGCTCCAACCATGGCCGCGCTCCCGCTGTGGCCAGCGCCATCAGTCGCTGCAAGCCCGGCAAGACCGTGTTCACCTATCAGGGCGACGGCGACCTGGCGGCCATCGGCCTGTCCGAGATCCTCTGCGCTGCCAACCGCGGCGAGAACTTTGTGGTCATTTTCATCAACAACAGCACCTACGGCATGACCGGCGGCCAGATGGCTCCCACCACGCTGGTGGGCCAGAAGACCACCACCTCTCCTGCCGGACGTGATCCCCATAAGGAAGGCTATCCCATGCACATGTGCGAGCTGATCTCTCAGCTTCCCGCACCCCGCTTCGTGGCCCGCTATGCTATGGATACGCCCGCTTCCGTCCGCAAGGCCAAGGAGGGTATCCGCAAGGCATTTGAGATCCAGAAGCGCGGCGAAGGCTTTACCTTTGTGGAGCTGTTGTCCAACTGTCCCACCAACTGGGGTATGACGCCTGTCAAGACGCTGGATTATATGCGTGAGCACACCATGAAGGAGTTCCCCCAGGGGATCTTCCGTGACGTGGAAGGAGGCATTTGAGCATGGAGAATAGAATGATCGCTGCCGGTTTCGGCGGTCAGGGCGTGATGATGATCGGCCAGCTTCTGTGCTACGCCGCCGCTCAGTTCGATAAGGAAGCGCTGTTTTACCCTGTGTACGGTGTGCAGCAGCGCGGCGGCAGCGCCAACTGCAACATCATCCTGTCCGATGAGCCCATCGGCTCTCCCGTATCCTATCAGTTGGATTCCCTCATCGCCATGAACGAGGCCGGTCTGGAATCCTTCCAGAACATGGTGCGCCCCGGCGGCCATGTCTACATCAACAGCAGCATGGTGGATCCCGCCAAGGTACGCAGTGATGTGGACTGCATCGCCGTCCCTGTAGACGATATGGCGCAGGAGCTCGGCTCCTCCAAGGTGGCCAACATCATTATGCTGGGTGCCTTCGTCCAGAAGTCCGGCTTCTTTACCGAGGAGCAGATCATTTCCGCGGTCTGCACCAAGCTGGCCAAGAAGCCCCAGTTTCTGGAGCTGAACAAGGCTGCCGTAAAGTGCGGCATGGAAAAGGCCAAAGTCTGATCCGGCCCACTGCCTGCGGTTTCGCATATTCCCCCTTAGAAAGCGCGGCTTTCCATATTACTGAAGATAGGAGAATATCCCATGAAACTGCACTTTGAAAAGAAAACGCCCAGCTTCGGCTACGCGCTGTTTGTGATGGTGGCGGTATTCGCCGTTATCATGGTTCCGGCACTGGTCTGGGGCGCAAAGATCAACGCACTGTTTTTGATCTCCTGGCTGGTGGCGATCCTGCTTTGCGTTCCCACTGGCACCACATGGAAGGAGATCGCTGCGGGTATCAACACCTACTGCATCAAGGCCATTATCCCCATCATGATCATTCTGGCGGTGGGCGGCCTGGTAGGTACCTGGATGGCCGCCGGTACGGTTCCCGCCATCATCAGCATCGGTGTGCAGACCGTTTCTCCCCACGCCTTCCTGCTGACGTCGTTCCTGCTGTCCGCGGTTTGTTCTGTGGTCACCGGTACGTCCTGGGGTACCTTTGGTACGGCAGGTCTGGCGCTGGCTGGTATCGGCCTGAGCCTGAATGTTGACCCAGTGATGACTGCCGGCGCTGTCTGCTCCGGCGCGTTCTTCGGCGATACCATCTCTCCCATGTCCGACAGCCCCAACATGGCCTCTGCCGTGTCCGGCGTAGAGCTGTTCACCGGCATCAAGCATCAGGCCAAGGTCACTGTGGTGTCCGCCGTGATCTGCTGCATCATCTTCTGGATCATGGGCCTGCAATACAAGGACGGCCAGGTGGATATGGACATGATCAACAGCATCGTCGGCACCATCGGCAACCACTTTACCATCAACTTCTTCACCTTCCTGCCCGCCATCGTCGTGGTGCTGCTGCTGGTGCTGAAGGTACCGTCCATCCCCGCTATTCTGGGCGGCGGTGTGGCAGGCGGTCTGGTGGCCTGTGTGATGCAGGGCGAGAGTGTCAATGACTGCATCACCTATTTCTGGAGCGGCTTCTCCATCGACACCGGCGTCAGCTTTATCGATACCCTGCTGAACCGGGGCGGCGTGACCAGTATGTCCAGCACGGCGCTGATGTTCCTGTTCTCTTTCGGCCTGTTCGGCATCTTTGACGCGGCGGGCATCGTGGATGTAGTGGTAGCACCCATCACCAGAAAGCTCAACAGCAAGCTGAGTCTGGTCATGGCCACGGTGGGCCTGTCCCTGCTGGGCAACGCCCTCAGCGCATCCATGAACTTTGCCTATGCTTTCGCGGGCAATATCATGGCTCCGGTCTATGACAAGAAGGGCTTGCAGAAGAAGAACCTGATGCGTGCGTTGGGCGTGGGCTGTACCGCCATGTCCGTTATCTTCCCCTGGAGCCTCAGCTCCGGCGTGATCTCTGAGTTCATGGGCGTAACGCCCCTGCAGATCCTGCCCTGCTACTTCTTCCCCTATGTGGCCCTGATCGTCCTGATCGTCTGGACGCTGGTCGGCAAGGACACCAAGTGGGTCAGTGAGCTGACCGACGAGGAACGCAAAAAAGAGGAAGAGTACGTAGCCTGAGCATAATTCCTGTATACCTTTTCTTTACCATTTTTCCTCACTCAGCGGTGGAGGCCGCCGTGGATTCACCTCTCCACGGCGGCCTTTCACACAAACGGAAGGGCTGATAGCCGCAGCGATGTGGGTGGGCGGCTCTGAAAGGATAGAAAGATGAAACAAAGACCTGTAAAAAAGTATCTGTTCGGGATCATAGGGACGATCCTGTTTGCCGTGGTAGCCTATTTGCTGCCGGTTCCGGCATCATTGGCGGCATTTGCGGAAGCGGGTGGTTACACAGGCCGCGAGGCAATGATCGCCATGGCGGCACTGTTGTGGGCTATCTTCTGGTGGGTCGGCGAGGTACTGCCGGACTGGTGTACAGCCCTCATCCTGCAATGCCTGTGGATCGTTGCGGCAGGGCTGAAGTTTACCACCGTTTTCGCGGCATTTTCCAATACGACGGTCTGGCTGATCGTGGGCGCATTCTCACTGGGCGCGGCCATTACCCGGACGGGCCTGCTGACGCGTATTTCGCTGAAGCTGATGCACCTGTTTCCCGCCACTTACCGCGGGCAGGTGCTGGCGCTGATGACCGTGGGCGTTGCCTGCGGCCCGTTGATGCCCAGCTCCACGGCCAAGGTCGTGCTGGGCTCCAAGCTGGCTTGCAGTATTGCGGATCTGATGGATTTTGACAACGAGAGCAAGGGCCGCACCGGTCTGTTTCTGGCATCGTGGACAGGTTTTGTTCTGGTGGCTCCGCTGTTCCTCAGTGCCAGCTTTATGGCGTACAGCCTGCTGAGTGTGCTGGCAGAGGAGCATACCGTTTCGTGGATGCGCTGGTTTATTACCATGCTGCCCTACGGTGTGATTCTGCTGGTGGGAATGTATTTCGTCATCATGCTGGGTTACCGGGCAGAGAAGCAGTCCACCTTCTCTAAGGAGAAGATCAAGGAACGTTCTGCGGCTCTCGGCCCCATTAACCGTCAGGAGATGATCACGCTCATTATCATGGGCGTTTGTCTGGTGTTCTGGATATTGGAAAAGGTGACTGGCATCAGCGCGGGAACCGTGGCCATCATTGGCGGTGTCTGCTGCTTTGCGTTTGGGATTCTGGACAAGAAGGAAATATCCACAGCGTTGCCATGGGGATTTATCCTCTTTATGGGCGTGGCACTGAACATGGGAGAGGTGTTCAACCTCACCGGTATCAGCCAATGGTTGCTGTGGCTGGTGGAGCCGCTGCTGACCTATAGCAGCAGCCCCGTGGTGATCCTGCTGCTGGTTTTTCTGATTGCACTGGCCATGCGTTTCGTCATCGCATCCCAGACTGCTGTACTGACGCTGCTGACCAGCCTGCTGACGCCGGTGGCTCTGTCTGTCGGGATCCAACCGCTGATCCCCGGACTGGTAGTCTACGCTACGGTGTCCTGCTGGCTGATGACCTACCAGAACCCCACCTATATGGCGGCTCTGGAAAGTATGGAAGGCACCATCAAGCACGAAAATACCCTGAAAGCCGCGGGTCTGTATCTGGCACTGGCTCTGCTGGCCGTATTGGTCAGTATCCCTTATTGGACGCTGTTAGGTTATATTGCATAAAGAGGAATGGCAGAGTTAATTTTGTTTTGAACTGTAGGCTACATGGTAAAAGCCGCTCGTCTATGACGGGCGGCTTTTTGTATACACTGTGGTCACAACAAAAATGATATCGACAATTCCATACAAAAACCGTCACATTCGCGTAGACCATTGTAGAACGATTACATGACACAAACGGCCAAAAATCGTGTAAAATCAGTATGTAAAAAGAAGAACAAATCATCGCGTTCAGCAAGAAGTCCGCCGTGAATGTCCGACACTCATTTTTCAAAATACACATGGAGGAGGAGTATCAGTGCCTTTCGTTTATTACGTTTCGGAACTTGAAAAAGACGTACCTTTGGACGCTGAACGTCTGCTGCGTCTCTTGGGTGTATCCGGAAAGCTGTCGGGATTCTATTTCGCGGTATATATGCTGGAGCAGGTACAGAAAAAACCTGAATACGTTCTGCTGATTACGAAGCGTCTATATCGGCAGACAGCGCAGCGTTTTAATACAACGACAAGCTGTGTGGAGAGAAACCTGCGTACCCTTGTGCAAGCCTGCTGGAGACAGCCGGATCACAGTATGCTGGATCAAATCGCGGGAAGTCCGCTGTCGCAGCCGCCAACCAACACGCAATTCATTGATATGCTGGCATCCTATCTCCGCAAAAGCGCCTAAAATGCCTCCCCCTGTTTCGCGGCGGCGGTGTGTTT
>CAKTZN010000022.1 GCA_934635545.1 uncultured Oscillospiraceae bacterium
TTGGGAACGGGCATGGATTCGCCGGTCATGGAGGCCTGGTTCACCATAGCCTCGCCGGAGACCACCTTGCCGTCCAGGGGGATCATGCTGCCGGTGCGGACGATGACGCAGTCACCGGCCTTCACATCGGAGACGGGGACCAGCACCTCGGTGTCGTTTACCTGGAGCCAGACCTTGTCCACGTTCAGGCTCATGGCACCGGCCAGATCGGCCACGGACTTCTTGTGGGTCCACTCCTCCAGGATCTCGCCCAGCCGCAGCATGAACATGACGGAGCTGGCGGTGGAGAAGTCGCCACGGACGATGGACACCGTTACGGCGGTGGCGTCCAGCACCGCCACGGACAGCTTGCCGTGCCACAGCGCCTTCAGGCCCTCCTTGATGTACTTCACGGAGCGGATCACCGCCAGCGCCGAGGTGATGGGGAGGGGCAGGAACAGCTTGGAGATGCACCGCCGCACGACGGTCATGACCAGCTTGTCCTCAAACTCCCGGTTCAGGGCGCGGGAGGTGTGCTCCGGCACCAGATCCATGGCCTCGGCCCTGGGGAAGGAGAAGGCCGCCAGCGCGGCGATGACGTCGCCGCGCTTTCCGGCATAGAGCACCACGGCGTCCTGGGTGCGGTCATAGACCTTCACCTCAGTCACGCCGTCAATGCCGCGCAGATAGTATTCCAGTACGTCCGCCTGGTGCAGCGTCATGTACCCGCAGTGCAGATGCACCCGCAGACGCCCGGCGGATTCGTGGAGAATGTTGCATTTCATAGCGGTTTCGCGTTACTCAGCGCTGGCTTCTTCCTTGGAAGTGTCCTCCACCACGGCGGCGGCAGCCTCTTCGGCCCGCTGCTCGTTGATGGCCTTGGCGTCGGCGTAGATATCCTCGGCGTTCTCGCGGACGGTGGTGACGGTCTCCATCACGCTGTCCTTGGCGCGCAGCACGGCGGCGGTGGTGTGGGTATAGACCTTCTTGGCGTCCTTGCTGCTGAGCATCTTGATACCGGCGGTGCCGAACAGCACACCGGCTGCGAACAGACCAAATTTCTTCATCGTAGATTACCTCCTGAGCTGATAAATTCAGAGATTAGCATTCGCTAACCTTCACCCGTACTATATCACGAGGCAAGGGAAAAAATCAAGACTTTTTCATGAGAAAAATGACGAAAATCCCCCATTCTGCCGATCGTTTCCTTGACAATCCTGAACCTTCGCATTACAATAGCAGAAACGAGTTAGGCAGCACTAACTCCTGCGTTGATACCACAGCAGAGCTTGCGAAGGGGAAAGGTATATGAAACACCTTCATTTTGACATTGACCGGGACGACTTTTACGGCGCTTATTGGACGGGCACGGCACAGAGCGACTGCGCAGTGATCGCCATGCTGGGGGACGACCCGGAGGACTATATGGCCCGCTCGGCGGTGAAGTGGCTGCTGAAGCAGGGGGTAAACGTGATGACCATGTCGCCGGGAAAGAAGGACTACGGCCACCACAACTATCCGCTGGAGCGGATCGAAACCGCCATCGCCTGGCTGAAGGCCCACGGAAACCGGAAGCTGGGCATCGCCGGTGCATCCACCACCGGCACGCTGGCCCTGACGGCGGCCTCCTACTTTCCGGAGCTGACGCTGACCATCGCCATGACGCCCAGCGACTTTGTGTGGCAGGGCTTCATGCAGGGGAAGAAGGACGGCTGCAGGGAGTGGCCCATCCCCGGCGAATCGCTGTTCTCCTATCGCGGTGAGCCCCTGCCCTATATGCCCTTTTGCTATCCCCATCCCCAATACTGGCAGGTCATCGCCCAGGAGACCAAGCGCACCGGGGCGATGATCGCCTCCCGGAAGCTGTTTGACGATTCAGAGGCAGCCCACCCCATCACGGAGGCGGAGACCATCCGGGTGGAGAACATCCGGGGTCATCTGCTGCTGATCGGCGCGGCGGACGATGTGCTGTGGGATACGGAAAAGTACATCCGCCGCATGGAGCGTCGTCTGGCGGAACGGCCCCACGCCTGCACCGTGGAGGCCGCCGTGTATGACCATGGCACCCATTTCGTGTTTCCGGAGGGGATGCTGAAAACCATGCTGCCGGTGGGCGCCGACCTGTTCGTGAAGCTGGCCTTCCGCGAGGCCAGGGTATTTCCCCGGGAATGCAAGGCGACCCGCCTGGATATCCAGCGCCGGGTAGTCAAGGCCCTTGCGGACTGGCAGAAGAAATAAAGAATACGGGAAGCGGCAGCTTCCCGTATTTTCATCAGCAGGCGTCCTTGGCGTCCTCCGGCCAGTCGAAGGACATCCAGTCGGACACATAGTCCTTGACCTCCTCAATCCAGTCCAGATGCTTGGGGTGGCGGAAGAAGTCGTTCAACTGCTCCGGCGCGTCAATGTGCATGCGGATCATGATATCCGCGTTGGAGTCCCTTGCGGTGGCGCACCGGCTCACCTCTGCGTCGTGCAGGAAGGGAAGCTCCCATTCCAAATCCGCGTACACCTTGCGGCAATGGAAATAAAGGAGGGTCACGTCCGCGTCTTTCTTCAGCTTCAACAGAATATAATGTACCATTCAAAAGACCTCCTTCAAAAATTATGGATTAAAAGATACCGCAAAATGTGTCGGTTGTCAAGTGCTTTTTCGGCGATTTATACAGATTGAATATATATAATTTGTGCAAAAGGTTCAAAAAATCAGGGAAACGGCGCTTTCATCCGGGAAAGTGCGAAAGAAATATGTTTATTTTTTCACAAAAAATTTTTTTCAAAAAAGGAAGCGGCACACATCGTGTACCGCTTCCTTTTGTAGAGAGAAAATTTCAAGAAAGAAAACAGATGGTGTGGTGGTCGCTTTTACGCGGCGGCGTGAGCGCTGCGGCGGGCGGCGCGCTCTTCATAGTCCAGCTCCAGCAGACCGGCCTTACCGGCAGCCCAGGCAGCCACGGCGCCGCACACGATGGGCAGATAGAAACCGGCCTGGCGGATGGGCTCGTCAGCGGCGGTCATCAGGAAAGAGGTGGCGACCACCAGGATCAGGGAAACGATCGCGGTCAGGACGTAGTTATTGAAGTTCTTCATGGTAAATTCCTCCTTGAAGTATTTTGTTATATGTTGGTGGTTTTGGGTTCCTTTGTCTTTGTGAGCATATAGTAGAATATTTAACAGGAAAAGTAAAGCTATGGAATGTGATAACGGATATCAGTGATGCTGTGAAGCGAAGCAAGGCCTGTCAGGGGGAAGAGAGAAAGAAAAAGCCCCCGGTATCCATCGATACCGGAGGGATGACGCGGTATATGACGGCGGAATGGCGGGCCTTACAGCGCCGCGTCCTTTTTGCATTCGGCGGTGATCTCCCGTTTCAGGCGCTGGATGTCCGGCGCGGACAGGTCGCGGGGATAGGGGAGGGCCGTCAGGTCGAACTCCCGCAGGGTGCTGTCCGGGTGCATCACCACGATCCTCTGGCCCAGCAGCAGCGCCTCGTCCAACTGGTGGGTCACCAGCACGATGGTGCGGGGCATCCGGGCCTGAATCTGGAGAAGCTGGGTCTGCAGCTCCTCGCGGGTCAGGAAATCCAGCGAGGCGAAGGGCTCGTCCATCAGCAGCAGCTCCGCCTGACCGGCCAGCACGCGGGCCAGACCCAGCCGCTGCTTCATGCCGGTGGACAGCTCCATGGGCGTCAGGTCGGCGTAATCCTCCAGCCCCACCAGCCGGACGAAGTCACGGGCGTGCGCATAGCGCTCCTCCGGCGTTTTGCCTACGCCGCAGGCCATGGACACGTTGCGCTGTACGTTCGTCCAGGTGATGACGTAGGGGTCGGGGCTCAGCATGGCGCTGTGCCAGCCCTCGGGGATGGCGATCTCTCCGGCGTCCGGCTGCTCCTTGCCGGACAGCAGCTTCAGGAGGGTGCTCTTGCCGCAGCCGCTGCGGCCCACGATCACCGTGAGCTGCCGGGCGGGGAAGGTGACGGACAGATCCCGCAGCACCTGGCGGGTGCGGCTCTCCCGCTGCTGGCCGGTGATGACCACCTCGGTGCTGTAAGAGGTATAGGCTTTGTCAATGTGACGGAGTGTAACGGCTTCCATAGCAATGCCTCGGTTCTTTTGATAGTACGGACAGCATCATAGCAGATGCCCGGCCGTTTTGTCAACCGCGGGACATTCCGGTGGGCGAGGCGTTATTCGTCAGCCTTCTGCGGATTGGGGATGTTTACGCCGATGCCGTTGATCTCCACGCCGTCGTCGGCGGGGATCAGGATGTACTTTCGCCCGTCGATGACGCGGGCCTCGATCATATAGCTGTACTCCGGGGCCACGGCGATCTTCACCTCCGGGGTGGTGATCTGGAATTTGCCGCTTTCGATGATGTTTTTGGGGTTCAGCTCGGCGTCCTCGCCGTACTGTTTGCGGCACTCCTGCTGGAACGCCTCCACCTTTTCGGCGGACACACCGCTGCCGGACAGCATGTCGCCCACCTCCCGGACGGACAGGGTCAGGGGCTGGGGATCCTTGCTCTCCTTGTGTTCCTCGATGCGGCCGCGGAGCTGCTCGTGGACGGACTGCACCACGTCGTAGCTGCAATCCTTCTGCAGGGTGTCACCCAGGGCGGTGCTGAATACGTTTTTCTGCTCCTCGGCGGACATGGGCGGTTCGGCCACGCGGAACACGGCGTCGATGACCTCCTGGTGGAGCTCGGCGGCGTTCTTGCTGTAAAAGAGGGCGTTGTAGATATTGGCAGCGCGGTCATCGAAGGCGGGGAACAGGAATCCCAGCTCCGGCGCCAGAGCGATGTGGCCGGTGGAGGCGCTGTGGAATTCGCTGTCCTCGTTGCTGTATTTCAGCTCCAGGGTAGGGGCCTTCACGGGGCAGATGCTGCACACGAAGTACTTGTACACCGTGTCGGAGCCGTCGGCAAAGGTCTCGTCATCCCGGCCCTTATAGGGCACGTCATAGGCGTCGGCGGCCAGGAGGATGAGGTAATTGGTCTCGCCCATGTCCATGGCGTCGATGATGCGGCGGCACAGCTCCTCCCGGGAGTTCCTGTCCTGGAGGGCCGTCTGGCGGACGGTCTGCAGCAGGCGGTGCTCGTCGCTGTCGGTCACCTGAGCGGTGGAGAATTCGATGTCGATGAGATTCCGGCCCAGGGTGCCGGACAGGGCCTTTTTCAGCAGGGTCAGGTACATCTCCTGCTCCTCCTGGGACATGAGGCCCAGGGAGGCGTCGATGTTGGCGATGATCTCCTTGTTGCTGTTGACGTAGCAGCCGTAGATCCGGCTGATGGCGTTTTTGTCCAGCTTGAAGCGGCGGCGGATCTCGTTGAGTTCCTTCTGATTCATGGGGTACCTCCTGTGGGGTGGTGGAAAAAGGGCGGCGGGGCGTGTTTGCAGGGGCGGCCTCGACGCCCCGCCGGTTCACCGGAAATGTCATTGTAATCCGGCGGGCCGATGTGGGCATCGGCCCCTACGGAGTTCTGCTGTACCCTGCTGCGGTCATCGACCGGCGGGGGAAAAACAGCAGTATTGTACCACGCCGGGAGGGCGGATGCAAGGCGTTATGACCTGGGGACCTCCACCACGCTTTCCGCCACCCTGATCAGCTCGTCGCCATCCAGATACGCCTGCAGGCTGAGACACATGTTGTCCTCCTCGTTGATCCAGATAAGCATATTCCCCTCGGTTCCGTTTGTGTAAATGTACAGCTTGCCGGGGTGACCGTGGATGGTGATGTCTGTCACCGTGGCGGAATCGGTGGTGGCCATCAGCGCGGTGCCGCTTTCCATGGGGAAATAGGTAAAAACAAGGCAGTAGGTGCCTGGGCCAAGGTACTTGAATTCTGTCGTATTGGTGAATTCGTTGGGGAGGCAGGTGTATTCGCGGTCGGTGCTGTAACCCGCGGGAATGTAGGTGGGCTGATAATCCCTGAGGATCACGTCATCGTGATCGCCGCTGAAGTGGTAGAGGATATGGGTGTCATACCGATAGACGAACCATTGGCTGATGGCGGCATATACCTTAGGGCTGACCAGCATCAGGATACCCAGGGTCAGCACGCAGGCAAGCAGGATGGCGGCCGCCATCCGGGCGGCCCGTCTCCAGACGGGCCGCTGGCGACGCTTGGCCCAGCCCTTGGGATCGGCCACCAGAGCCGTCATGGACTTTCGGAACCGGGGCGTGGTGTCCACCTCTCCGGTCTCGGCCAGCAGGGCGTCCAGATCCTCCGCCGCGGCCTCCAGCAGCAGGCTGCACAGCAGGGTGTTGTCACGGTATTCCGTCATACCAGCTCCTCCTCTCTCATGCGCTCCGCCAGCAGCTTGCGGCCCCGGAAGATACGGGTGTTGACCGTGGCCTCCGGCAGGTGCAGCGCCTGGGCAATCTCGCGGGTGGTGCGCTCCTCCACGAACCGCATTTCCAGCACGGCGCGGTACAGCTCCGGCATGTCCCGGATCAGGGCCACGATGGCCGCCGCGCCCGCCTGACTGTCATGCTGGGGCAGAAGGGTCTCCAGCTCCTCGGTGGGTATCTCTCTGCTGCGCTTGCGCAACAGAGAGATACATTCGTTCTTCACCGTAATAACGCAGTAGGCGCCGCGATTCTTTCCCTCCAGGGTACGGATTCTGGGAAAATTCCGGATGATCTTGACCCAGGCGTTCTGCACGGCGTCCACCAGGGACATCTGGTCGGTGGGAAAGTACCGTCTGGCCAGGCGGAGCATGGCCTGGTGATACTGGCTGTACAGGGCCAGAAACGCCTCTTTTTCGGCATCGGTCTCCAGTAGGGATAGGTAGATCAGCAAAGTGTGCGCCTCCGTTTCGTCTGGTGAGGGAATTGGGCTTACAGTATAGCACAGGGGGAAATCTTCGGCAAGAAAGGGAAAAAGGTGAAAGAAAACCGCCTACTGGGGCGTCTATCAGGACAGAGTGCGCCGCGCAACCTGAAATTGCGCCGGTTTTGCGCAAACGCAACCTGAAGTTGCTGGACATCCCAGCCGGGAAAGAATAGGATACAGGGGAAGAGAAAAATTCCCTTACGCTGTCAGGAATGACCCCGCGGCGACATATGGTAGTAAAAGGCTCTTTTCACCACAGCATGGCGGCGCGGAGAGCCGGCACACAGTATAACGCATGGGAAGGGAAAAATCTTTCGGGAATCCCAGAATTTGAGAAACTTTTTTTCAGCGGGCAGCGTCTATAAGAGTAGAGAGAAGAGAAAACGGCAGACTCAACCAACCGTCGGTTGTGGCGGCGGCGATCCGGGAATAGAATAGAGACAACAGAGAAAGGGAAAGGAGCTTGTCTATGAAGCGGAAGGCTTTGCTGATGTTGTTGGCGGCGGCGCTGGCGCTGGCCCTGCTGGGGTGCGGCGGCGGAGAGCTGCGGGCTGTGGAGCGGTGCGCGGAGCAGTATTTGCAGACGTTCCAGCAGGACGGGATCGAAAAAGCGGTGGCGTACTGCCACTTTGAGGCAAACGACGTATACTCGCAGGATGAGCACCGGGCGCTGTATGTCCGCTCCGGCTGCGCCATTCAGGACTATCGCATCCGCAGCATCGACAAGGTCAACGACGGGCTCTATGCCCTGACGCTGGATCTGCAGGACGCGGCGGGGAAGTGGAAAACGGCCTATCACTTCGTGGGCCGCATCGACGGGACGTACCGCTACATCACCGGCGTGACCCATGTGCCCCAGGCGCTGCGGGAGGGCCTTACCCCGGAGGCGTACCGGACCACGGACATCCGCTTCGTGATCAAGGGCATCGGATAACAAAAACCCCCATCGGAGAAACGACTCCGGTGGGGGATCTTTTATTTGGCCTGGGGCAGGCAGCCGCTGTACTGCCGCTTCAGGAAGGTGAGGAACATGCGGGCGGCGCTGTTGGCGGCGGGCAGCGTCTTGACCGCCGCACCCAGGCGGCGGGACACTGGCTTGTCCAGCGGGATGGCCCGCACCCGATCCTCGTATCCGCCCAGGGAGAAGGCCGACAGCACCGATACGCCCAGGCCGCCGGCCACCATGGACAGGATGGCGGCGTCATCCGAGGCGGTGACCGTCAGGCGCGGGGCGTCCGGCGGCAGCAGCGGCTCGATATATTGCTCGGGACTGGAGAGGAAGGGCTCCTGCAGCAGCCGCGCCAGGGAGATGGTCTCCTCCGTCCAGGGGAAGTCCGGCGGCACCACCGCCACCAGCGGCGCGTCGGTCAGGGGCGTCCAGAGGAAGCCCTTGGCGCAGGCCTCGTCCACCAGGGCCAGTTGGATCTTGTCCTGCTCCAAGGCGTCGGCCAGCTCGTTGCCCTGGACAAGCACATCCACCTTGATCTCCGGGTGCAGCCTGCGGAATTTTTGCAGGAGATCCGGTAAACGGGAGCGGGCGATGCTGGCGAAGCAGCCGATCCGCAGGCCGCGGCCGTACAGCTCACCCTGCACCTCCGCCTCGCCCCGCAGGGCGTCGCAGGCGCTGATCACCTGGTTGATATAGGGCAGCAGATGCTCCCCCTCCTCCGACAGGCGGACGCCGTGGCTGCTGCGCAGCAGCAGCGTGCAGCCCAGCTCGGCCTCCAGCTTGTTGACCAGGTGGGTCATGGCGGACTGCGTATATCCCAACTGCGCGGCCGCCTTGCCGAAGCTGCCGCACTGTACGGCGGTCAGCAATGCCCGCAGTTTGTTATCATCCATAGGAACCTCGCTTTCTGCGATTTGTACAAAAATGCTTTTACTGAATTATAAATATAGCACAACAAAGCGGCCTCTTCAATGACATTTCTGTGAATTCTCTGTCAAAATTCTGGTAAAAATTGTAAATATTGTGAGAGCCATTAGTTTTATTCATGCCCCAATGAATTACGCTCAATTCTCAAGTCATGAAAAAAATGTTACTCTATATGAGCGGAATGCATGACACTGTGTTGAGTTTCGCGGAATGAGGAAAAGCTTGATTTGAGGAGAAAGGTATGAGTATGCAAAAGAAAAGTAATACGGCACGGGACGTGATCGTCATCGGTTTCGCGCTGTTTTCCATGTTTTTCGGTGCGGGAAACGTGGTGTTTCCCCCGTATCTGGGCCTGGAGGCCGGCCCCCAGTGGCTGACCGGCTTTGCCACCTACTTTGTGGCGGACATCGGTCTGGCGCTGCTGGGCATGTTCGCGCTGCTGCGGGTAGGCAGCAGTGAAGCGGTGCTGAATCGGGTGGGCCGTGTGCCCGCGGAGATCCTGATGTGCGCCATCATCCTGTGCATCGGCCCCATGGTGGCCATTCCCCGTACCTCTGCCAGTACCTATGAGATGGCCATCGCCCCCAACATCTCCGGCGTGTCTCCCGTGGTGTTCTCCGTGATCTTCTTCGCGGTGATCCTGGCGCTGTGCATCAAGGAATCCGCCGTGGTGGACATCGTGGGCAAGATCCTGACCCCGCTGCTGCTGGTGGGTCTGTTCGCCATCATCGTCAAGGGCGTCGTGACACCTCTGGGCGACATTGCCGCCCTGCCCCAGATCAACAACGTGGCCGTCACCGGCATCAAGGCCGGTTATCAGACCATGGACGCGCTGGCCGCTCTGCCCTTCGGCATCATCGTGCTGCAGAGCGCCGCCAGCAAGGGTTACTCCAGCAAGAAATCCACCCTGCGCATCGTGGGCGGCTCCGCCCTGCTGGCAGGCGTGTTGCTGCTGGCGGTGTACATGGGTCTTGCCTATCTGGGCGCCACCGTGTCCACCCAGTATACCGGCGCCGAGATCGGCCGCGCACAGTTGACCATGGCCATTGTGGAGGGCCTGATGGGCAAGGTGGGCATGGTGATCTTCGGTGTGGTCGTGGGCCTGGCCTGTGTGACCACCGCCGTGGCCCTGACCAGCTCCGCTGCCGCTTACTTCGCTGAGCTGTGCCGCGGCAAGGTGCCCTATAAGGCGTTCGTCATCGTCATCTGCGTGTTCAGCGCCGTGGTGTCCAACCTGGGTCTGGATCGCATCGTGGCGGTGGCCTCCCCGGTGCTGGATGTGGTGTATCCCCCCACGCTGGTGCTGATCTTCATTGCCCTGATCATTCCCAACGCACACAACCGCGTCAGCCGCTGCGCCGTCATCGGCGCGCTGGTGACCAGCGTGCTGTGCACCCTGCACACCTATGGCGTGTCCATGGCCTTCGTGGAGCGCCTGCCCCTGTACAGCCTGGGCCTGGCCTGGGTCGTGCCCGCCGTGGTGTTCGGCCTGCTGGCCGCGCTGCCCGGTTTGTTTACCCGTTCCCGCTCCCGCTCGGGACAGACCTTCCACAGTCCCACCCAGGAGCATTGACAATAGCGGTAAAGCCGCCTCTCCTTAAAAACAGGACCGCCATCTATGGCGGTCTTGTTTTTTGCGGCGATTTGACAAACTACGTTTTTTCTGATAATATTCTCTCCGACCATCTGAAAAGGAGACGTACTATGGAAAAATTCATTCCCTATGAGAAGCTCTCCAAGAAGGAGAAGCGCAGGCGTGACGCCATGATGCGGGGCACCTGGGGCGCGCTGAACCCGGTGACCCGGAAAAGTAAGAATCCCAAGGCGTATGACCGCCGGAAGGCACGGAAGTGGATCGATGATCCCCTGTCCGTGCCTTTTTCCGTTTCCGGGGAAATATCTCTTGCGTCTGGATTCACCCAGTAGTACAATAGGGAAAATGACTTTCAGGAGGACTGTCCTATGAAGCTTGCCCTTTGTCAGATGGCCATGAGCGACAACGAGAACGAAAACCTGGCGCGCCAGCTTGCCGTCCTGCGGCAGGCCGCCCTTCACGGCGCGGATCTGATCGTCTATCCGGAGCTGCAACTCCATCGGTTCTTTCCCCAGTACACGGGCCGCGATGTGTCCGGCAAGCTGCTGACCACCGGGGATCCCATTATCCGGCAATTTCAGGACGCCTGCCGGGAGAACCACATCATGGCGGCCCCCAACTTCTATCTGCGGGAGCTCTCCGGCTGCTTCGACGCCACGCTGCTGATCGGCAGCGACGGCGTACTGCTGGGCCGCCAGAAGATGGTACACATTGCCCAGGCGGCGCAGTTCTATGAGCAGGATTACTACACCCCCTCCGACGACGGCTTTCTGGTGTTCGACACGCCCCATGGGAAGATCGGCGTCGTGGCGTGCTTCGACCGGCACTATCCCGAGAGCATCCGCACCGAGGCGCTGATGGGGGCTGACCTGATCCTGATCCCCACCGCCAACACCGAGTGCGAGCCCATGGAGATGTTCGACTGGGAGATCAAGGTGCAGGCGTTCCAGAACAGCGTGGCGGTGGCCATGTGCAACCGCATCGGCAGGGAAGGGGAGATGGTGTTCTCCGGCCGGTCGCTGGTGACGGACGCCAACGGCGACACCATCGCCCAGGCGGGCAGCGGCGAGGAACTGCTGTACGCCGAGGTGGACATGGCCACTTCCGCCCGCATCCGTGCCGCACGGCCCTATACCGGTCTGCGGCGGACGGAGCTGTACCGGTGATGTCTGTTATCTAAAAAATTTATCAGCTCTCCTGACAAAAAGTCTTGTGTTTTGACAAAAGGTGCGTTAAGATAAGGGTATATACGGCTAAGATAGCTGTGTATCTGTAGAACTTATAAAGGAGAGACTTATCACATGGAGCGCATCTTCCATCTGAAGGAGAACGGCACCACCGTCAAGACGGAGATCCTTGCCGGTCTGACCACCTTCATGACCATGGCGTACATCATCGCCCTGAACCCCAATCTGCTGACCAACTTCGCCGTTGGCACCCCTCTCTGGAACGGCGTTTTCCTGGCCACCTGCATCGCCAGCGCCATCGGCACGGTGTGCATGGCCTTCCTGGCCAACAAGCCCTTCGTCATGGCGCCCGGCATGGGTCTGAACAGCTTCTTTGCCGTCATCGCCGGCAACGTGGCCGCCATGCTGAACACCGACTACACCAGCGCCTTCCAGGCGGTGCTGTGCATCATCCTGGTGGAGGGCATCGTGTTCCTGCTGCTGAGTGTGTTCAACATCCGCGACAAGATCGTGGATGCCATCCCTCTGGGCGTCCGTCTGGGTATCGGCCCCGCCATCGGTCTGATGCTGATGAACATCGGCCTGGGCTCCAACGTGGGCATCTATGCCGAGGGCAACGGCTACACCAGCCCCTTCTATGTGCTGCGTGACTTCTTCGGCGCCATGACCCCCAGCGTCATCAAGGATCACATGGGCGCGGAGTACAGCACCATGGTGCTGACCGTGGTCACCATGTTCATCGGCCTGTTCGTCATCATCCTGCTGGCCAAGAAGGGCGTCAAGGCCGCCGTTCTGGTGGGCATGCTGGTGGCCTCCGTCATCTACTGGGCGGGCAGCTTTATCTTCCTGCACACCAACCCCTTCGCCTCTCTGCAGGGCGCGTCCTTCCTGCCCCCCTTCCAGGATATGGTGAGCACCACCTTGTTCAAGTTTGACTTCACCGACTTCTTCCGCCTGGGCTGGTTCACCGCCCTGAGCCTGATCATCACCTTCTGCATGATCGACATGTTCGACACCATCGGTACCCTGGTGGGTACCGCCTCCCGCGCCGGTATGACCGACAAGGAGGGCAACATGCCCAAGATGAAGGAGGCCCTGCTGTCCGACGCCGTGGGCACCGTGGCAGGCGCCTGCTGCGGCACCTCCACCGTCACCACCTTCGTGGAGTCCGCCTCCGGCGTGGAGGCCGGCGGCCGCACCGGTCTGACCTCCCTGACCTCCGCGTTCATGTTCCTGGCCTGCATGTTCATCGCCCCCGTGGCGGCCATCATCCCCGCCGCCGCCACCTCCTCCGCCCTGATCTATGTGGGCATCCTGATGCTGCAGGGTCTGAAGAACGTGGACTTCGACGATCTGGATCAGGTGGTGCCCGTGTTCATCATGCTGCTGGCCATGCCCATCTCCGGCTCCATCGGCCACGGCATCGGTCTGGCCATGATCTCCTACACCGTCATCAAGGTGTTCTCCGGCAAGGCCAAGGACGTGTCCGCCCTGACCTATGTGATCACGCTGCTGTTCCTGGTGAAGTTCTTCGCCGTGGTGTGAGCGCGCCGACAACCGCATAAAACGCCCCCGCCTGCTATCAGGCGGGGGCGTTTTCATATGGCGGGGAAGGGGATCACAGCTTCATGGCCGCGGCGGATTCTTCCAGCTTGGCGATGAGGGAGCGGGCCTTTTCGGCCTTTTCCCGCTCGGCGTTCACCACGTTCTCCGGGGCGCGGGAGGTGAAGGACTCATTGGCCAGCTTGGCCTCGATGCGCTTCAGGTTATCCTCGGCCTTGGCCTTCTCCTTGGCGATGCGCTCCAGCTCGGCGGCGATGTCCACCAGCTCGGCCAGGGGCAGGTAGATGTTGGCGTCGTGGGTCACCACGGTGACCATGCCCTTCAGGTCGGCGGGCGCCTGATCGGTGACGGTGACCTCGCTGGCGTAGGCCATGCGGGTGATGAAGTGTTTGCCCACGGTATAGGTCTCAGGCCGCTTGGTCACCAGGATCATCTGGGCCTTCCTGGAGGGCGGCACGTTCATCTCGCTGCGGCGGGCGCGGACGGCGGTGATGGCGTCCTTGACGCACTCCATGTCGGACTCCGCCTGGGGGAAGTGGAGGCTCTCCTGATAGGTGGGCCACGCGGCGCGGATCAGGAAGTCGCCCTCGTGGGGCAGGGCCTGCCAGATCTCCTCGGTCAGGAAGGGCATGAAGGGGTGCAGCAGCTCCAGGATACGCAGCAGCACATAGCACAGCACGTTCTCGGCGGCCAGCTTGGCACGCTCGTCCTCGCCGTTCAGGCGGGTCTTGGTCAGCTCGATATACCAGTCGCAATAGGTGTCCCAGATGAAGTCGTAGATCTTGGCGGAGGCCACGCCCAGCTCATAGGCATCCATATTCTCGGTGACCTCGCGGATCAGGGTGTTCAGCTTGCTGAGGATCCACTTGTCCTCCAGCTCCAGCTTCTCGGGAAGCTGCACCTTGTCGATGGTGAGGTTCATCATGACGAAGCGGCTGGCGTTCCAGATCTTGTTGGCAAAGTTACGCATGGCCTCGCACTTTTCCACGAAGAAGCGGGTGTCGTTGCCGGGGCTGTTGCCGGTGATCAGGTTGAAGCGCAGGGCGTCGGCGCCGTACTTCTCCGCCATCTCCAGGGGGTCGATGCCGTTGCCCAGGGACTTGGACATCTTGCGGCCCTTGTCGTCACGCACCAGGCCGTGGATGAACACGGTCTTGAAGGGCTCCTTTTTCATCTGCTCCATGCCGGAGAAGATCATGCGGGCCACCCAGAAGAAGATGATATCATAGCCGGTGACCAGCACGGAGGTGGGATACCAGTAGTTCAGGTCGGGGGCGTTCAGGTCGGGCCAGCCCAGGGTGGAGAAGGGCCACAGGGCGGAGCTGAACCAGGTGTCCAGCACGTCCTCCTCCCGGGTCAGATGGGTGCAGCCGCACTTTTCGCACTTGGTGGGGTCGGTACGGCCCACGTTGATGTGGCCGCAGTCGTCGCAGTACCAGGCGGGGATCTGATGGCCCCACCAGAGCTGGCGGGAGATGCACCAGTCGTGGACGTTCTCCATCCAGTTGATATAGGTCTTGGTGAAGCGCTCCGGCACGAACTTGACGGTGCCGTCCTCCACCACGCGGATGGCCTCCTTGGCCAGGGGCGCCATCTTCACGAACCACTGGGCGCTGATCAGGGGCTCCACGTCGTTGTGGCAGCGGTAGCAGGTGCCCACGTTGTGGCTGTAAGGCTCGGTCTTGACCAGATAGCCCTCGGCCTCCAGGTCGGCCACGATGGCCTTGCGGCACTCGTAGCGGTCCATGCCCTGATAGCGGCCGCCGTTCTCGTTGATGGTGCCGTCGTCGGCGATGCAGCGGATGACCTCCAGATTGTGGCGCAGGCCCACTTCGAAGTCGTTGGGGTCGTGGGCGGGGGTCATCTTCACTGCGCCGGTGCCGAAGCCGATCTCGCAGTATTCATCGCCCACGATGGGGATCTCGCGGTTCATGATGGGCAGGATGCACTTCTTGCCGATCAGGTGCTTGAACTTCTC
>CAKTZN010000023.1 GCA_934635545.1 uncultured Oscillospiraceae bacterium
GCGTTAGACTCCGACTCTAAAGGCCGCTGGTTCGAATCCAGTCAGGCGTACCAAAAACCGTCTCAAACGTAATGTTTGAGACGGTTTTTATATGTGGAAAGTTGCGGGCGCCGAAAACTGATTTGACCACTATTGCACGATTTGCGATCCAACTGAGCTATTACACTATGTCATATCTCCAGCATCCCTTGCAGCTCTGCGCTGGCGGCTTTTTTGTTCTTGTCGAAGGCGTGAGTGTAGATGTCCAGCGTGGTGGAGGGCTGGCTGTGGCCGAGGATGCCTGCCACTGTGGCCACGTCCGCGCCGCCCGCGATCATCAGGCTGGCGGCGGTGTGGCGCAGGCTGTGGACATTAAGCTGCTCCGGCAGGCCGTTCTTTTTCAGGATGCACTTGAACCGCCATGTGAAGGTGGTGGGTGTCATAGGCAGACGTGTGCCCTGTCGGCGGAACAGAAAGTCATCATCGGTCAGTTTTCGTTCGTCGTAGGTCTGGGTAATGTACTGACATTCATGTTGATACTCCCGCAGAAGGCTTTCCATCTCGGCAGAGAAGTAGACGTACCGGTCGCTGGAGCGAGTCTTGGGTTCTTTGACGAAGATCTCATCGCCGGTGATCTTTACCGCGTTGCGGCAGATGTGGATGGAGCGCTGTTCCCAGTCAATGTCCCGCCATTGTAGGGCGCAGCACTCACCCCGCCGCATTCCTGTGGCGATGATAAGCTTGAAGTACGTTTCGTACTTGATGCTCTCGTTCTCCAATGCGGCGATGATCTTCTGTGCCGTTTCCTCGTCCGCAATTTTCTTCTCTGTCTTTTTACCTGCGTAGCGGTAGGTGCGCCACGCAGGGTTGTGCGTGAGAAAGCCACCCTCCACAGCGTCGGAGAGGATGCTGCACAGTGTTGCGTGCACGCCCTCAACGGTGCTTTCGGAGAGTGGCTTTCCGGTTGCGTCACTTTTCGTCTGACGCAGGTCGGCATAGAGTTTTCGGAAGTGCTCGGGTCGCAGCTCGGTGAGCTTGTAGTGCCCTAGCACGGGGAGGAATCGTTCCAAGTCCTGCTTATCCCGATGTAGCGTAGATTTGGCCAGTTTACCGGGAGCGATATCCCGCAGCCACAGTTCTGTGTACTGGGCGAGGGTGAGATTTTTCTTCGGCTGCGGATCATCCTTGCAGGAACGCTCGAATAGGACGGCCTGCTCGTTGAGCCATTTTTCCGTTTGTTTTGGTGTTAGCTCCTCCGGAGGCCGGACGGTTTTCTGCTGGGATTTGATGCGGTTGCCGTTGTAGTCGTAGCCCATGGAGACCACGATGAGATAGCTATTACCGCGCTTGCGAATACTTGCCATGGTCGTTCTCCTCTCTGGTTATGTGTACTGTTGTGCTTTCTGCTGTCAACACAACATACCTCAAGAGGTGAGAAATAGCTATACCCAAAAGACAGAAAGAAAAATTATTTTCCTGCAACCTTTTGCAGAGGAAAGATCATGCCGTGGTACAGGCGATCAGATCTGCGCCAGCGCCTGATTCAGATCGGCAATCAGGTCATCGGCATCCTCAATGCCGATAGAAAGACGAACCTGACCGTCGTAGATCTCGGAAGCATATCTCTCCTCCGAGGTCATGTCGAAGTGGCTCATGGACGGGGAGTGCTGGATAAGGGAGTCCACATTGCCCAGACTGGTGGCCAAACTGAAAATCTTGACGCTGTTCATCACCTTGCGGACGGCATCCATCCCTCCCTTGATGCCTGCGCTCATCATGCCGCCATAGCCGCCGTGCATCTGCTTTTGGGCGATCTCGTGAGTTGGATGACTCTCCAGACCGGGATAATAGACACGGTCGATCTTGGGGTGCTTTTCCAGATAGCGAGCCACCTTCATGGCGTTTTCGCAGTGCCGCTCCATGCGGATGCCCAGTGTTTTCATGCCCTGCATCAGCTGCCAAGCGGCAAAGGGATCCAGCACCGCACCGAAACACTGAAGATACGGCATCCGGCAGCGGTCGATACGCTCCTTGCTGCCTGCGATCAGGCCGGCTGTCACTGTGCCGTGACCATTGAGATACTTAGTGGCACTGTGTACCACCAGATCTGCACCCAGATCCAACGGATTTTGCAGATAGGGCGAGGCAAAGGTGCTGTCCACGATCATGGTAATGCCGGGATGCCGATGCACTGCTTGCGCAATGGCAGCAATGTCGCTGATCTTCAGCGTGGGATTGGCGGGTGTTTCCACATACACCAGCGTGGTGTTGGGACGGATAGCCTTCTCTACCTCCTCCACCTTCGTGGTGTCCACGCGGGTGTAGGTAACGCCCAGATTTGTCAGTACCTTCGCAAAAAGTGCGTAGGTGCAGCCGTAGATCACATCGCCAAATACCACATGGTCTCCGGCTTTTACCGTACTCATGACGGCGGTGGAGATGGCGCCAAGTCCACTGGCCAGCGCCAGAGCAGTCTCTGCGTGCTCCATGTGCGCGATCTTCTTTTCCAGCTCATCGCAGTTGGGACTGCCGAAGCGTGTGTAGACGAAGCCCTCATCCACATGCTGATTGAGGTATACGGCGGTATCAAAGTCCTCCAGAATGTAGGTGCTGGTTTGATAAATGGGACTGACATGGGCCATAGCCTGCGGCTTGTAGCTGCCGGTCAGACGGGCGTGAAGCTGCTCAGCGTGCAGAACATCTGTGTTGAAGCTCATGGTGTGCTCTCCTTTCATTTTCGCAGATCATTTTCTTTGGGCGGCGGGTTTCCACCGCCCTTTGTTTTGTTCTGTTTGCATGGTAGCATATACCACAGCGGAAGCCAACCTACAATGTGTCGCACTTTTCTGTTGTATTTATAGTACATATTATTTATAATCGGATGTAGAATAACAACCGGTAAAGGAGAATAGGAGCATGGAGTACACATTAGGAGATATTCTGCGGGAGGGTATTGTGCCCAGCGCGCAGTCTCTTACCGCAGGGCTCGACCCAAGTGCAGTGCCGATCACCTGCGTCTCGGTGCAGGAGGCTCCGGCGGAGGATTTCGTCCGCCCCCACGAGCTGGTGCTGTCTACCGCCGTTGGTTGCACAGAGGACGAAGCGGCCCTTTTGAATTTTGTGCGCACGATCAGCGACGCAAAGGCGGCGGCAATACTTTTTTCCTTTAAGGATTCGGACTTCCATTTGCCACAGTCGGTGATCCGATTCGCGGAGAGTGCCCGGCTGCCGCTGTATGCGATCCCATGGGCGTGTCGCTTTTCGGATATTCAGGCAGCGGTCATGCAGAGGATCCTTGATAGCCGGTTAAGCGAGTTCAAAACGCTGCAAACAGCCCTGACCGACTGTTTTTTTGAGTCCCGTCCCATTGAGGATTCGGCAAAGCTGATCGGTAAACACCTGCGAGCCTCCGTTGTGATCGAGGGTGGCGAGGGACAGGTGTTGGTGCAAAGCCTGCGAACTGGCATCGAGGACGATACCCGCTGGGAGGAACACATCATACAGATGGGGCGAGTTGCTGTAGGAGTGCTGCGGCTTGGATTGTCTGACACGACCCTTTTGCCTTCGGGTGAAACGGATCGCATTCTGGAAAAGTATATCTGTTTTCCGCTGTCACTGTGGTTCAATCGTTTGCGCATCGAGGAACTGGCCATTGTCCGTGTCAGAGAGGACTTCGTTTGGAATCTGGCTGACCGGAACTATGAATCTCTGGCAGAGATGACGCGGCAGGGACTGCGCCTGCATTTTGATTTGACGCGCCCCTATACCTGCATGGCGATCAAGGCGGTGCGCGCAGATGATGCGGGCAGCGAAGAAGATTATTCCCTGCAATTTGCAGAGGTGTGCGATAAAATTGAGAGTGAGCTGATCCGACAAGGGCAGGAACAGCAGCTTTCCGTCATAGCGGCAGCGCGCAGCACCGATTTTGTAGTCTTTCTGGAGAACGGCCACAGTCAGCCGGAGCAGGATGTGGCCCGCTACATGGATAAAATCAACGAAATGAAACACAATCCATAAACTGCAAATTCCCTATATAGGCATAACGTTTTGCTATGCCTATATAAAGAACCACAGCTTCTCACGTCTTTTACCGGCTTTTATAATGACGGTCAGAGCTTCGTAGAAATTGTGCCTGCGGAGCCAAGGATAAACAGGAGAGAAGTTATGGACAAAAAAACAAGAGAGTATCACAGACCGGGATTGGGACTCGCGATAATGGTCGCCCTGATTATTGTCGGGTCTGTCGTAGGGCTGGTCTTAGTTGGCATCAACGTGGAAATCGCGCTGTTTATTGCGGGACTTATCGGCATTGGCTGCTGCCTTCTTCTGGGCCGCAGCTGGGAAGAAATTGAACAGCAGATCGTTCGGTCTGTGGGCAGCGTGATCGTGCCGGTGATGATCCTAATTTGCGTTGGCATTAATGTGGCCGCATGGATCGCCGCAGGGACGGTTCCCTCCCTGATGTACTATAGTCTTACGTTTATCACGCCGCATCTGGTGGTTCCCAGCGCGTTTGTGCTGTGTGCACTGATGTCCGTATTTACCGGAACCTCCTTGGGTTCTATCGCGACGATGGGCCTTGCCATGGTCGGTGTTGCGCAGATTGTAGGCGCGCCTATTCCGCTGACGGTTGGCTCTATTGTCTCCGGCGCTATGGTAGGTGATAAAATGTCGCCAATGTCTGACTGCACCAATCTGGTTCCGGCAATGACAGGCACCACAGTACATCGCTACATCAGCGCCGTTATGAAAACATCTCTGCCCGCAGGACTGATTACGCTGACGCTGTTTGCAATATTGGGGCTGGCCAGCACGGGCGATGGTTCAACACCAGCTCAAATCGAGGAAATGATGGCTGTGCTGAAGGAACATTACAACATCAGTATCATCGCGCTTTTCCCTGCGATATTGATGGTAATTGTCTCCGTGCTGAAAGTGCCCGCCATTCTGGGGATGGGTGGATGTGCGCTTATCAGCATGGGCTATGCGCTACTGGTAACGGGCATGCCTTTTACTGCGTTGGCAGATATGGCCGCAAACGGTTTCGTTTCTGACACGGGAATGCCGTTGATCGATATGATCCTGACCCGCGGCGGTATTTCTTCTATGCTGGAGGCGATCGCCATTATTATCCTTGCGGCGTTCTTCGGTGCTGCGCTGGAATGTAGCGGGGCCTTCGACGTTATTATGGAGGATGGGCTATCACGGTATATTAAGACCCGCCGTGCGTTGATTTTTTCCAGTATGGCCGCCTCCGGCGTGACAAATCTGGCCACTGGGCAGCAGTATATGTGTGCCATATTGGTGGGCCCCATGTTCGGGAAAAGCTATGACCGCATGGGAATCCATCGGGATATGCTGGCCCGTGCGTTAGGCGATTGCGGCCTATCTCTTTTCGCTGCCGTCCCCTGGTCTATCGGCGCCGTCTACACCTCCAGCGTACTGGGCTGTGATATGTCCTTCATACCGTATGAGCTGTTTGCATGGGTCGTGCTGGCAGTATCTGTGATCTTTACCGCTTTTGGTATCACGGTGAAGAAAGCAGACGAAGGTAATTTTACCGCAAAAGAGATGGCCGAAGTGATAGAAGCATCTCATAAACAACAATAACCAAAAACAAGGAGGAAACGTACATGATCAATACGATAAACGGCATCTTGGAGGCCGCCAAGGGCGGCAAGACCGGCGTCATTGCCGTGGCCGCCGCCCATGACCAGCCCGTGATCGAGGCCGTGATAGAAGCCCGCAAGGAGGGCATCGCCACTCCCATTCTGGTGGGCCATGTGGACGAGATCAAGGACATGCTGTCCGGTCTGGGTGAAAACCCCGCCGACTACGAGATCATTGCCGGTGACAGCGACACCGACTGCGCCGCCAAGGCCGTGGCGCTGTGTGCCGAAGGTAAGGCCAATTTTCTGATGAAGGGCATCCTGGGTACCGCCGATCTGCTGCGGGCAGTATTTGACAAAGAGCACGGTCTGCGCACCGGTCATCTCACGACGCATTGCATGTTCTATGAGATCCCCGCCTATCATAAGATGGTGGTTCTTACCGATGGCGGCGTTAACACCTTCCCTGACCTGGACAAGAAGGCCGAGATCCTGGAGAATGCGGCCAAAGCGCTGCACGCCCTGGGCTATGAGAGCATCAACGCCGCATGTATCTGCGGTGCCGAAATCGTCAACCCCAAGATCCAGTCCACCGTGGACGCCGACGCCCTGGCTCACATGACCGAGCGCTGGAGCAAGTACAACATGAATGTCTGCGGTCCCGTGGCTCTTGATCTGGCGGTCAGCAAGGAGACCTGCCATCACAAGCACTACAACGCGCCCGGTGCGGGCGACGCCGACATTCTCCTGATGCCTAACTATGAGGTGGGCAACGGTATTGGCAAGGCGGCGATATTGTTCGGCCACGCCAAAAACGCCGGTGTCATTCTGGGTGCCAAGGTGCCTATCGTGCTGGTGTCCCGCTCTGACAGTGCCGCGTCCAAACTGGCGTCCATTGCCGCCGGCAGCGTATTGGCCCAGCGGATGGAGTTAAACTGAGATATGGAAACAAGCAAGACATTAGGTATCCGCTGGGTCTATCTGGCGGCGGGTGTCGCAGCGATGCTTTTCGCCGGTGTGATCTATGCGTGGTCGATCCTGAAGGCCCCGCTTCAGGAGGCGTTTGGATGGACAGCGTCGCAGCTGGCCTTGAACTTTACCTTGACCATGTGTTTTTTCTGCCTGGGCGGATTCCTCGGCTCCCTGACAGCCAAGCGCGTCGGGGGAACGTGCGTGATCTGTGCCGGAGCGATCCTGACGGCGGTGGGCTTTATCCTGACTTCCCGCCTGAATGGAAGCTCTGTGATAGCGCTGTATATCACATACGGCTTGTTGGCAGGTTTCGGTATCGGCTGCGCTTATGTGACCACGATTGCCACCGTCAGCGCGTGGTTCCCCGACAAAAAGGGATTCTGCTCCGGCTGCCTGCTGATGGGCTTTGGCGCCAGCACATTGCTGCTGGGCAGCCTGGCCAATGGGTTGATCGGCAGCATTGGCTGGCGGACGACCTTCCTGCTGTTGGGTATTGTGATCGGGGTGGTAATACTGCTGGCAGGCTTGCTTCTCCGCCACCCCGGCAGTGAAACGGTATTACCCCAGGCAAAGGAGTCCGGCGGCAAGGCGGCGGAAAGCTTTGCCGCAATGGATTACACGACCGCGCAGATGGTTCGGCGCTTTACCTTCTGGCGCGCTTTCTTCTGCATTGTGCTGTTGGCCTCCGTCGGAAACGCGGTGATCAGCTTTGCCCGTGATATCATGTTATCGGTGGGCGCTGCCGCCGGAATCGCTACCACAATGGTGGGCGTTTTGTCCATCTGCAACGGCCTTGGCCGTATTGTGACGGGCGCTTTGTTTGACGCGGCAGGCCGAAAAACGACTATGCTGGCTGCCAACATTGTGGCGATCCTGGCGGCAGCGGTCACGCTGTTGGCGGTGGTAACAGGCAGTGTGGTACTGTGCATTGGCGGATTATGTCTTGTGGGCTTCAGCTATGGCGCCTGCCCGCCACTGAGTACTTCCTTTATTGCGGCGTTCTACGGGAACCGTTATTTTGCGACGAATTATGGCATTATGAACTTTAATCTCATGGGCGCATCTATTGTAGCGACTCTGGCCAGCGGATTATTGACTTCCACAGGCGGCTATACCTGGCCGCTGATCATGCTGCTGGCTTTTGCGGTGATAGCGCTTGCCTTGAACGTAAGCATCAAACGGCCATAAGAAAAGGAGAGGTATGCAGATGCGTACCTCTCCTTTTTCTATGTCTGTTTTGCCGCTCGGAGAAAGATGGTTTTCATAGCAAAACGCTATGTCCATATAGTGAAGCACAGCTTCTCAAGTGACGTTTCCACGCCTATAATAAAGGCAGAACCAAACGAGAATACGCGGCACGGTCATTCTGCAACATTCCGCCGAATGTATTGCAGAAAGCTGCGCAGCGGGCGGTTAGCCTTCTTTATGGAGCGCACCGCCGCACCGATTTCGCGGAAGGCTGGCGGGTCGATAGGTGCAAGGCTTACATGGTCGGTGTTGCCTTTTAAAATCAGTTCGCTGAGGATGCTGCATCCCAAGCCCTGTTCCACCATCTTGATCACAGCGCCATCCTCCATAGCGATACGGGAGAATTTGGGTGTTACGCCATGCTTTTGCAGCAGCCGCAGCACCTCAAGATCGGCACCGTTTGAGGGCACGAAGAAATCCTTTCCCTCAAAGGATAGAATGGAGACCGTTTCACCCGGCACTGCCGCAGGCGGCAATACCGCATACAGCGGGTCTTGCAGCAGCGGCACAAAGTCCAATTTGGCAGAAAAGCAGTTGCTCAACAGGCCCACATCGACCACGCCGGAGACGATCCAGTTTTCGATCTCTATGCTGCTGCCATCCTTCACCGTCAGCTGGATATCCGGGAACTGTTCCCCGAAACCCTTCACGATGCGGGGCAGCCAGTTGCGGGAAATGCTGGTATAGGAGCCGATCCGCAGGATACGGCTCTCCTCCGGGCGATGCTCGATGATCGCCTGCTCCAGCGCATGGTTATCCCTCAGGATGCGGTCGACATGCGGCATCAAAGCCTCACCGGCCGGAGTCAATGCGACACCGCCGCTGCCGCGCAGCAGCACCGGATAGCCGATCTCCTGCTCCAGACGGTTCAGCATCCCGGTCAGCCCTGGCTGCGAGTAGCCCAACCGCTCTGCCGCACGGGTGATGCTGCCGGTCTCAACCGTTATTTTTAATGCTTTCAGCTTTTCAATATCCATAGCAAAACACAATCCCTTCTCTTATATGCTATCATAGAGAAAATGTTTTGGCAAGAATTTTCGATACAGGAAGGAGAAGCCGGTGTTATTTGTCCGGCGCGTGAACAGTATGAGCAAACGAGTCCTTGTCATTAACCCCGGTTCCACCTCCACCAAGATCGCCGTGTTTGAGGGGGAGAATAAGCTCTTCGACGAGACTCTCCGTTACGGCAACGAGGAGCTGTCCCGGTTCCACTGGATCATGGAGCAGGTGGACTTCCGCCGCGCTTCCATTGAAAAGGCGTTGGCGGATCACCACATTGATGCCTCCACGCTGGACGCGATCTGCGCGCGCGGCGGACAAGTTCCGTTCTGTGCTGCCGGTACCTATCTGGTAGAACAGGATATGGTGGACTACATGTATACCCGCAAGAATGCGGCCCACGCCTCCAATCTGGGCTGTGTATTAGCCTTGCAGCTGGCACAGCCGCTGAAGATCCCCGCTTTTATCTGTGACCCTGTTATGGTGGATGAAATGCAGGATGTAGCGAGGATCACCGGACTGCCGGATCTGACGCGAAAGATGCAGGGCCACGCCCTGAACTGCCGCGCCATGGCCATCCGCTGTGCGGAAAATGTGCTGCATAAGCCGCTGGAGGAATGTCGTCTTATCGTGCTGCATCTGGGCGGCGGCGGTTCCTGCCGACTGTTCATTGGAGGCAGAATGGTGGATGATGTGCGGGATGATGAATGGATGTTCGCGCCGGAACGCTTCGGCGGTGCGGATTTGCAGTCCACCATCTCTCTGTGCTACTCCGGTAAATACACAGAGGCGGAGATGCTTTCCTTCATCCGCGGCAAGGGCGGCTTGCTTGCCCATCTGGGCACTTCCAATGCCATCGAGGTGGAGCAGCGCATCGCAGACGGCGACGAACATGCCAAGTTGGTATATGACGGCATGCTGTACAGCAACGCACGGGCCATCGGTGCTCTGGCCGCCGCCGCGGACGGGCAGATCGACCGTATTATTCTCACCGGCGGTTTGGCCCACTCGAAATATGTTGCCGAATACATCACGAAGAAGGTATCCTTTATCGCCCCTGTGGAGGTCATGGCGGGTGAGTTTGAACTGGAAGCTTTGGCCGCAGGCGCATGCCGTGTGCTGGAGGGCAAGGAGAAGCTCAAGACCTTTGACCACTTTGACACAAAGGGGTGACCGTATGGGTGCATTTCCCGAAATTTCCAAGCAGCAAAACATCGTCTTTCTTGGGGAAGCCGGGTGCGGAAAGTCTGAGCTTGCCGTCCATCTGGCGCTGGAGCTGGCGGGGCAAGGACGGGAAGTCCACGTCTTCGACCTGGACCAGACCAAGCCCCTGATGCGCTCCCGTGACGCGGAGAGCCTGCTGGAGAGGGCAGGCGTCACCGTACACTTTCAGCAGCAGTGCGCCGACGCACCCACACAGGTGGGCGGCCTGATCCCTCTGCTGCTGGACGAGGAAAAGACCGTCATTCTGGACGTAGGCGGCAACGACACCGGCGCGAAATTGATCGGCGGGTACGCCCACCTGCTGAAAACTGCCGACGTGTGGTTCGTGGTGAACCCCTACCGCCCCTGGTCGGCCACCACGGAGCATATCGACGGCACGCTGTCCGCCATTCTGCGGGCCTCCCGATTGAAAATGCCCCGGTTTCTGCTGAATCCCAATCTGGGCGGCGATACCACCCTGGCGGAGTATCTGGACGGCATCCGGCAGGGGCTGGAGCTGCTGAGCCCCTACGTCGCCGTAGAGGCCGCCGCCGTGCCCGCCCCACTGTATGAACAGGCGAAAGGGGAAACGCCCCTGCCCCTGATCCCCATCACATCCCATATATCCGTCCCGGAAGCGGGACTTGAGTGACATCAGTAAATTGAAGGAGGAAACACTATGCCGCAAGTCACCATCCGCGCGGAGAGCTGCAAAAGCTGCGGCTACTGCGTGAAGTTCTGTCCCAAGGGCGTGCTGGCCGTGGGACACGACGTGAACTCCAAGGGCTACCCCTACGTCACGGCGGCCCATCCGGAGAACTGCATCGGCTGCGCCATCTGCGGCCGCATGTGTCCCGACGCCGCCATCGAAGTGTATAAGTAAGGAGGGAAGAACATGGCAAGAGTATTCATGAAGGGCACCGAGGCCATTGCCGAGGCTGCGGTGCGCAGCGGCTGCCGGTTCTTCGCCGGCTATCCCATCACCCCCCAGAACGAGATCCCCGAATATCTGGCCCGCCGCATGCCGGAGGTGGGCGGCACCTTCGTCCAGGGCGAGAGCGAGGTGGCCTCCATCAACATGGTCTACGGCTCCGCCGGTACCGGCACACGGGCCATGACCAGCTCCAGCTCCTGCGGCATCAGCCTCATGAGCGAGGGCATCAGCTTCTGCGCCAGCGCGCGGCTGCCCATGGTGTACGTCAATGTGCAGCGGGGCGGCCCCGCCATCGGCACCATTCAGCCCGCCCAGCAGGACTATACCCAGGCCACCAAGGCCAGCGGCAACGGCGGCTTCCGCATGATGGTGTTCTCTCCCGCCACAGTGCAGGAGGCGGTGGACATGACCTATGCCGCCTTCGACTATGCCCAGCGGGATCATAACCCCGTCCTGATCCTCACCGACGGCGTCATGGGCACCATCATGGAGCCGGTGGAGCTGCCGGAGATGCGCTCTGCCGAGGAAGTGAAAGCACTGAAGGACGCCCTGCGTGCCACCTCCGCCGTGGGCCACGACTCCACCAAGGAGCCCCGGGGCATCGTGGCGGCGGGCCGCTGGTCCACCAAGGATCAGGAGCAGTCCTGCCGCGAAGCCGAGGAGCTCTATGAGAGTTGGAAGAAGGACGTACAGGTGGAGACCCTGTTCCTGGAGGACGCGGAGATCGTTCTGACCGGCTACGGCATCTGCGGCCGTATCGCCCGCAGCGCGGTAAAGCTGCTGCGTGCCGAGGGGTACAAGGTGGGCTTCATCCGTCCCAAGACCATCAATCCCTTCCCCTATGATACCTACGCCGGGCTGGACTTCGGCCAGGTGAAGGCCATTCTGGATGTGGAGATGTCCATCCCCGCCCAGATGATCAGCGACGTGAAGCTGGCGGTCATGGATCGCTGCCCCATCCACACCTGCCTCCACGCAGGCGGTGAGATCATGGGCCGCGACGAGGTCATTCAGGCAGCCAAGGCGCTGCTGGAACGCTGAAAGGAGGCGCCGGAATATGGAAAAAGTCTACGCGAGAACGAAAGGCATCAAGGCCGACATGGTGTCCGGCTTCTGCCCCGGCTGCATGCACTCCACCATTATCAAGCTCATCGGTGAGGTGCTGGAGGAGATGAATCTGCTGGACAAGGCCGCCTGCGCCGTAGGCGTGGGCTGCTGCGGCCTGCATATGGATTACATCACCTACGACTACCTGCTGGCGGCTCACGGCCGTGCCTGCGCGGTGGCCACTGGCGCGAAACGCTCGAACCCGGAGTCGCTGGTATTCACCTATCAGGGCGACGGCGATCTGGCCTCCATCGGCCTGGCCGAGACCATGTCCGCCGCCAACCGGGGCGAGAATTTCTCGGTCATCTTCGTCAATAACGGCATCTACGGCATGACCGGCGGCCAGATGGCGCCCACCACACTGGTGGGCATGAAAGCCACCACCGCGCCCAAGGGCCGTGACCCCAAGGAGCACGGCTACCCCATGCATATGTGTGAGATATTGAATCAGCTGACGGCTCCTTACTATCTGGAGCGCACCAGCTGCAACACCCCCGCCAATGTAGCGAAAACGAAAGCGGCCATCCGGAAGGCCTTCCAGAACCAGCTGGACGGCAAAGGCTTCTCCATGGTGGAGATCGTCACCAGCTGCCCCACCAACTGGGGGCTTGACCCGCTGGAGTCCCTGGATTTCCTGGAGCAGAACATGCTGAAGGAATTCCCTCTGGGTGTTGTCCGGGATAAGAGCAAGGAGGAGGCGTGAATATGGAACGGAATCTGATGGTAGCCGGTTTCGGCGGACAGGGCGTTATGACGCTGGGCAAGTTCCTGGCGGAAGCCACCTGCGACAGTACCGACAAAAATGTCACCTTTTTCCCCTCCTACGGCGCGGAGCAGCGTGGCGGTACGGCCAACTGCTATGTGGTCATTTCCGATGACGACATCGGCGCGCCTCTGGGCGACAGCATGGACGATCTCATCGTCATGAACGACCCCAGCCTCAACAAGTTCCTCTATAAGCTGGTCCCCGGCGGGACTTTGTTCATCAACAGCTCCATCGTCACCAGCGAGATCACCCGCACGGATATCAAGGTGGTGAAAGTCCCCGTCACCGAAATGGCTCTTGAGATGGGCAATGCCAAGGTGCTGAACATCATCATGCTGGGCGCTTACGTGGGTTACACCCAGGTGGTGCCGGAGGACGTGGTGTGGCAGACCATCGAGCACAAGCTGGGCAAAAAGCCCAAGCTGCTGCCCCTGAACAGGCAGGCCTTTGAAGCGGGCCTGAAGATCGGCAAAGAAGTTCGCTGATTCTCATAGAGCAATACCATGGTCAAGAAAGAGGAATGACACATTTTTGTGTCATTCCTCTTTCGCCCTTGTGTTCGGAATATGTTGGGCGTAGAATATGTTTATAGATCATCTAAGGAAGGCGCACTATGAATCCCTCAACCGACAAAACATATCTCTTTGAGCAGATGCCCGTGCCGCAGGCGGTGCGGCGGCATATCCTGCCCTCAATTGCCAGCCAGATGGTGCTGCTGCTCTATAATCTGGCGGATACCTATTTCGTGGGTCTGCTGAACGATCCGCCCCAGACGGCGGCGGTGTCGGTGGCCTATACCATCACTGTGCTGATGACGGCCATCGCCAATCTGTTTGCCGTGGGCGGGGCCAGCTGCATGGCCCGCGCCATGGGCCGACACGATGGGGACAGCGCACGACGTATCGCGGCCATCTCCTTCTGGTGGTGCCTGCTCTCGGCGGTGCTGTTTTCCGGTGTGTTCGCTCTGTTTGCCTCTCCGCTGCTGCGTCTGTGCGGCGCGACGGCGGACACCTACGCACTGGCGTTCCGCTATGCCAAGTGGGTGGTCATCTGGGGCGGCCCCTGCGCCATCCTCAACATCCTGCTGGCCAACCTTATGCGGGCAGAGGGCAGCGCCGGTCTGGCGTCGGCAGGCGTCTCGCTGGGCGGCATTATCAACATTGTCCTCGACCCGTTCTTCGTGCTGCCGCAGTTTTTAGGGATGGGTGCCGAGGGCGCGGGACTGGCCACCGCCATCTCCAACGGCATCGGTACACTGTTCCTGCTGACCTGCATTTTCTGCAAACGCCGCAGCTCCATGGTCTCGCTGCGGCCCCGCAGCTTACGGTATACCGCCAAGCACATGGGCGGCATTCTGAAGATCGGCTTTCCCTCCTGCGCCCAATACCTGCTGACGGTGGTGGCGGTAGGGGCGCTGATGAAGTTCATGTCCGCCTATGATACCGATGCGGTGGCGGCGCTGGGCATTGTCAAGAAGCTGGATATGCTGCCGCTGTACTTCTCCATTGGCGTGTCCAACGGTATCCTGCCGTTGCTGGCCTACAACTATGCCTCCGGCAACAACGACCGGCGGCACCGGGTGTTCAGGCTGGGCTGCGGCGTGTCGGTGGCGTTTTCGCTGCTGTGCGTGCTTCTGTATGAGCTGCTGGCTCCCACGCTGATCGGCCTGTTCATCGACACGCCTGCCACCATCGCCTACGGTGCGGCGTTCCTGCGGATCATGGTGCTGGCCATGCCCATGATGGCGGTGTGCTATCCCATGATCACCCAGTTCCAGGCCATGGGACGGGTGAAGGAGTCGCTGATCTGCTCCATCTTGCGCAAGGGCGTGCTGGATATCCCGCTGCTTTTCCTGCTGGACGGCTTGATCCCCATGTACGGCTGCACCATGGTGCAGCCCATCGTGGATTGTATCTCTATGGTGGTGGCCCTGTGGTTCTACCGAAAAATCATGCGGGAGAGCAAGGTAACAT
>CAKTZN010000024.1 GCA_934635545.1 uncultured Oscillospiraceae bacterium
GCAGTACACCGCCGCCGACTTCTGGCCCTTCCCCACTTACGGTGAGCTGCTGTTCGGCGTCAAGTAACCCATACCTACCTTCCTATATGTGGCAGATGCCCCTGGAGCCCCGTGTTCCGGGGGCGTTTGCCGTTAGCGATGGTTTTTTCCTCATTTTGATTGAATCCGGACGCCGGGTGCGGTATAATAGAGTGATTTCATATTGAATACAGGGAGGTCATCCCATGACATTACGAGAGTATCTGGACGCCGTCAGGCATAAGACCGTGGCCGTGGTGGGCATCGGCGTCAGCAACGAGCCGCTGATCCGCCTGCTGCTGCAAGAGGGCGTCGCCGTTACCGCCTGCGACAAGCGGACGCGGGAGCAGTTGGGCGCCCTGGCCGAGGAGCTGGAAGCCCGGGGCGCGCGGCTGCAGTTGGGCCCGGACTATCTGGAGGGTCTGGATCAGGATATCATCTTCCGCACGCCGGGCCTGCGGCCCGATGTACCCCAGTTGGCAAAGGCCGTGGCCGGAGGCAGTGAGCTGACCTCCGAGATGGAGGTGTTCTTCCGGGTGTGCCCCTGCCCCATCATCGCCGTCACCGGCAGCGACGGAAAGACCACCACCACTACCATCATCGCCGAGCTTCTGAAAAAGGCGGGCAATACCGTCCATGTGGGCGGCAACATCGGCCATCCCCTGCTGTGCGAGGCCGGGGACATGCGCCCCACCGACTACGCGGTGCTGGAGCTGTCCAGCTTCCAGTTGATGACCATGCCCTACAGCCCCCACATCGCCGTGGTGACCAATCTGGCCCCCAACCATCTGGATGTCCATAGGGACATGGCGGAGTATGTGGCCGCCAAGGAGAATATCTTCCGCCACCAGAAGCCGGGCGACAAGGCCATCTTCAATTTCGATAACGCCATCACCCGGCAGCAGGGTGATGGCGTCCCCGACCGAGCGGTGTATTTCAGCCGCCAGAGTGAGCCGGAAAAGGGCGTGTTCCTGCGGGGCGGTGCCATCGTCTGCCGCGACGGAGCGGGTGAGCGTACCGTCATGACCACCGCCGACATCAAGCTGCCCGGCGTCCACAATGTGGAGAACTATATGGCGGCCGTCGCCGCCGTGGACGGTCTGGTGCCGGATGAGACCATCCGGGAGTTTGCCCGTGAATTCGGCGGCGTGGAGCACCGTATCGAGCTGGTGCGCACCTACAAGGGCGTGCGGTACTATAACGATTCCATCGCTTCCAGCCCCAGCCGCACCATGGCGGGCCTGCGCTCCTTCCCGGAGAAGGTGATCCTGATCGCCGGCGGCTATGATAAGCACATCCCCTTCGACGCGCTGGGCGGCGAGATCGTGGAGCATGTCAAGCTGCTGGTGCTGTGCGGCGCCACCGCCGATAAGATCCGCGCCGCTGTGGAGAATGCCGAGGGCTATCAGCCCGGCCATCCGGAGATCGTGGATGTCACCCCCTTCCGGAAGGCGGTGGAGACCGCCCGCGACCGGGCCGTGCCCGGCGATGTGGTGACGCTGTCCCCCGCCTGCGCCGCCTTTGACCAGTTCAAGAACTTCGCCGAGCGGGGCAAGACCTTCAAGGCCATCGTCAACGGCTGGGAGGAATAGGGATAAGCCGCCGCGGCATACCCTTCCCGTGAGGGGAGGTGCGTGCCGTGGGACGCTTGGGCTATCTGCGCCTGACGGGGCGGCAGCGGGCCGGGATATGGCTGACGCTGCTGGCACTGGCGCTGCTGGCGGCAGCGGCGTCGCTGCTGTGGCACCTGAAGCCGGTGATGACCAGCATGGCCACGGCCCGGGTGTCCAACACCGTCAACCGCATCGTGTCCGCCGCCGTCAACGAGGCGGTGGCCGACGGCGAGATCGACTATCAGAACTTCGTCATCTTCGACAAGGACGACACGGGGCATATCACCGCCCTGCGCAGCAACGTGGCGGAGGTAAACCGGATGCAGGGCCGCATCGCCGACGAGATTCTGGCCCGTCTGGCAGAGGTCTCCACCAGTGAGCTGGAGATCCCCCTGGGCACCCTGACCGGCTCTGCCCTGCTGGCGGGCCGCGGCCCCAGCCTTCATGTGCGGATGCAGGCGGTGGGCAGCGCCAGTGCCGCCTTCCGCAACCAGTTCACCGCCGCGGGCATCAACCAGACCCGGCACCAGATCTTTCTGGACGTGGATGTGTACATGAGCATCCTGCTGCCGGGGATGAAGACCTCCACCAAGGTCTCCAACGAGATCGCCGTGGCAGAGACGGTGATCGTGGGCGGCGTGCCGGACACCTATACTTATTTCAGCACCACACCCGACGAAACGGCACAGTATGCCGAGGATTATATCATGAACAACGGATAAATGAGGATGGATATGGACTATCGTGAAGAAATGAAGCAGCTCCGGGAGACGCTGAACGCCAACGGCTACCTCTACTATGTGCTGGACGCGCCCACCATGTCGGACTATGAGTACGACCACCTGCTGCGGCGTCTGGAGGATCTGGAGAAGGAGCACCCGGAGGAGATCACCCCCGATTCCCCCACCCAGCGGGTAGGCGGCAAGCTCCTGAGCCAGTTTGAGGAGGTGCGGCACGAGGTGCCGCTGGAGAGCCTGCAGGACGTGTTCAACGGCGACGAGGTGCGGGACTTTCTGGAGAAGGTGGCCGCCGACCTGCCCGACGCCCTGTACAGCGTGGAGCCCAAGGTGGATGGCCTGTCCGTAGCCCTGGAGTACCGGGACGGCGTGTTCGTCCGGGGCGCCACCCGGGGCGACGGCCGTGTGGGCGAGGATGTGACGGAGAACCTGCGCACCATCCGCTCCATCCCCATGACGCTGCCGGAGAAGCTGCCTCATCTCATCGTCCGGGGCGAGGTCTATATGGCCCGCAGCGTGTTCGAGGAGATCAACGCCCGGCGGGAGATCGAGGGCAAGCCCCTGATGGCCAATCCCCGCAACGCCGCCGCGGGCTCTCTGCGGCAGTTGGATCCCAAGATCGCCGCCCAGCGGCGGCTGGATATCGCCGTTTTCAATTTGCAGTTGGCCGAGGGCCGGGAATTCACCACCCACACCGAGACGCTGGACTATCTGGCCTCTCAGCGCTTCAAGGTCATCCCCCACACTCCCCTTGGCAAGGCGGAGGACATCCTCACCGAGATCGCCCGTCTGGGGGATGAGCGCATGGCCTTTCCCTTCGATATCGACGGCGCGGTGGTGAAGCTGGACAGCCTGTCGGAGCGTGAGGTGCTGGGCAGCACCGCCAAGTGTCCCCGCTGGGCGGTGGCCTACAAGTACCCGCCGGAGCAGAAGCCCTCGGTATTGAAGGATATCGTGGTACAGGTGGGCCGCACCGGCGTGCTGACCCCCAAGGCGGTGCTGGAGCCGGTGCGTCTGGCGGGCACCACCGTCACCTACGCCACGCTGCACAATCAGGATTTCATCACCTCCAAGGATATCCGCATCGGTGACACCGTCATCGTCCAGAAGGCGGGCGAGATCATTCCGGAGATCGTGGAGGTGGTAAAGGACAAGCGTCCCGCCGGGGCGGTGCCCTACTATCTGCCCGGCGTGTGCCCCGTGTGCGGTGCGCCGGTGAGCCGGGATGAGGACGGCGTGGCCATCCGCTGCACCGGCGCCGAGTGTCCCGCACAGCTTCTGCGGAACCTGACCCATTTCACCAGCCGCGCCGCCATGGACATCGACGGCGTGGGCCCGGCGGTGATCCAGTCGCTGGTGGACAGCGGCCTGGTAAAGACCGCCGCCGACCTGTACCGTCTGCGGGCAAAGGACATCGCCAAGCTGGACCGCATGGGTGAGAAGTCCGCCGCCAACGCCGTGGCCGCCATCGAAAAGAGTAAGGAAAACGACCTGTGGCGGCTCATCAGCGCCCTGGGCATCCGCCAGGTGGGCGACAAGGCCGCCAAGGTGCTGGCCGCCCACTTTGGCAGCTTCGACGCCCTGGCCGCCGCGTCGGAGGAGGAGCTGACCGCCATCGACGACGTGGGCCCCATCACCGCCCGGTATATCCGCCAGTGGCTGGAAAGTCCCCAGTCCCAGGACTTGCTCTCCCGGCTCCGTGAGGCGGGCGTCAACATGACCAGCCATCAGGAGAAGGTGGACGACCGCTTCGCCGGACAGACCTTCGTGCTGACCGGCACGCTGGAGAAATTCACCCGGGACGAGGCCGCCGCCATGATCGAGCAGCGCTGCGGCAAGGCCAGCGGCTCGGTCAGTAAGAAAACCACCTATGTGGTGGCCGGTGAAAACGCCGGAAGCAAGCTGCGCAAGGCGCAGGAGCTGAACATCCCCGTGCTGACGGAGGACGAGTTCCTCTCGATGCTGCAATAATACCAAATCTCTTTGACAAAGGAGGGCCTTTCTATGGCAAGCAACACCGATCTCTCCCTGCGGCACCAGGTCATTTACAGCGTTTTCGTCCGCGGACACACGAAGGAGGGCACCTTCCGTGCCCTGGAGGGCGATCTTGACCGCCTGAAGGGGCTGGGTACGGATATCCTGTGGCTGATGCCCATCCACCCCATCGGCGAGGAGGGCCGCAAGGGCACCATGGGCAGCCCCTACGCCATCCGGGACTACCGTGCGGTGAACCCCGACATGGGCACCGTGGACGATCTGCGCCATCTGGTGGACGCCATCCACGAGCGGGGCATGAAGTGCATCATCGACGTGGTGTATAACCACACCTCGCCGGATTCCGTGCTGGCCGCCGAGCACCCGGAGTTCTTCCTGCGGGATGAGCAGGGCAAGCCCACCCGCAAGGTGGCCGACTGGTGGGACATCGTGGATCTGGACTACACCAACCGCGACCTGTGGCGCTATCAGATCGACACGCTGAAGCAGTGGGCCGCCATTGTGGACGGCTTCCGCTGCGACGTGGCCAGCGCTGTGCCGGTGGAGTTCTGGCAGCAGGCCCATGACGAGGTGGAGACCGTCCGCCCCGGCTGCCTCTGGCTGGCCGAGAGCGTCCACGGCGCCCATGTGCTGGCCATGCGGAAGATGGGCGCGTACTGCGCCACGGACACCGAGCTGCACCAGGTCTTCGACATGAGCTACGACTACGACGTGTGGCCCTGGTACGAGGGCGTGCTGACCGGCAAGGTGACCCTGCAGGAGTACGCCAATATCCTGAACTATCAGGAGCTGACCTACCCCAGCAGCTATGTGAAGGCCCGGTATCTGGAAAACCACGACACGCCCCGCGGCGCAAGCTGGATGCACAGCGACACACAGCTTGACAACTGGCTGGCCTTCCTCTACTTCCAGCGGGGCGTCACCATGCTCTATAGCGGCATGGAGTACGCGCCCTGCGAGCGGGTGGACTTCTTCGAGAATCAGAGCAACTACGGCGACATGCGCCGGGATGTACAGCTCCAGATGAAGAAGCTGAAGGAAATCAAGGAGACCCTGCCCCTCACCGGCGGCTACTGGCTGGAGGAGGCGGACGGTCTGCTGCTGGGTCATTACCAGGGCCCGGAGGGCAAGGTGCTGGGCGTGTTCGACCTGCTGGAGCACGGCAAGGGCTGCGTCAGCGTCGATCTGCCCGACGGCGCGTATCCCAACCGCCTGGGCGGTCATATCACGGTGCGTGGCGGACAGTTCGCCTTCGACGGCAGACCCGTGATCCTGTGATTTGACTTTTTTCACAAAAAAGCTCCCCCATCCTCGGGGAAAACGCAGAAATCCCCGTTAAGAAATTGACTTTCCCATGAAACGTGTTACCATATTATATTGTATATCTGTGCATTTTCGCCGTTTTCCGGCGGCGAAAAGGTGCCCGGAATAAAGAGGAGGAAAAGAGTATATGAGTAAGCTCATGAAGATCTGCGACGGTAACGAAGCGGCGGCATATGTGGCATATGCCTTCTCGGAGGTTGCTGCCATCTATCCCATCACGCCGTCCAGCCCCATGGCCGAGCACGCGGATGAGTGGTCTGCCAAGGGCAAAAAGAACATTTTCGGCCAGACCGTCCGTCTGGTGGAGATGCAGTCCGAGGCGGGCGCCTGCGGCGCCTGCCACGGCGCGCTGGAGGCCGGTGCCCTGGCCACCAGCTTCACCGCTTCCCAGGGCCTGATGCTGATGATCCCCACCATGCACCGTATCTCCGGCGAGCGTCTGCCCGGCGTGCTGCATGTGGCGTCCCGTACCGTGGGTACCCATGCGTTCTCCATCTTCGGCGATCACTCCGACGTGATGAACTGCCGCCAGACGGGCTTTGCCCTGCTTTCCAGCGGCAGCGTCCAGCAGGCCGCCGACCTGGCCGCCGTGGCCCACCTGAGCGCCATCAAGTCCCGCATCCCCTTCCTGCACTTCTTTGACGGCTTCCGCACCAGCCACGAGATCCAGAAGATCGACGTGCTGGATTACGACGAGTACGCCAAGCTGGTGGACTATGAGGCTCTGGCCAAGTTCCGCGCCAACGCCCTGAATCCCGAGGATCCCCGCATGCGCTCCCTGGTGGACAACCCCGACATCTACTTCCAGCTCCGCGAGTCCAACAACACCGACTATGCCGAGCTGCCCGACGTGGTGGAGGACTACATGGCCCAGATCAGCAAGCTGACCGGCCGTGAGTATCACCTGTTCAACTACTACGGCGCGCCTGACGCCGAGCGCGTCATCGTGGCCATGGGCTCCGTGTCCGGCTGCGCCCAGGAGGTCGTCAACTACCTGAACGCCAAGGGCGAGAAGGTGGGCTTCCTGCAGGTGCACCTGTTCCGCCCCTTCTCCGCCAAGCACCTGCTGGCGGCCATGCCCAAGACGGTGAAGAAGATCGCCGTTCTGGACCGCGTGAAGGAAGCCGGCTCCATCGGTGAGCCTCTGTACGAGGATATCTGCGCCGCTTACATCAACGACGCCAACCGTCCCCTGATCTACGCCGGCCGCTACGGCCTGTCCTCCAAGGACACCACCCCCGCCCAGATCAAGGCCGTGTTCGACAACCTGACGCTGTCCGAGCCCAAGAACCACTTCACCATCGGCATCGAGGACGATGTGACCCATCTGTCCCTGCCTGTGGGCGCTCCCCTGCTGACCGAGCCGGAGGGCACCATCGCCTGCAAGTTCTGGGGTCTGGGCTCCGACGGTACCGTGGGCGCCAACAAGAACTCCATCAAGATCATCGGCGAGACCACCGACATGTACTGCCAGGCGTACTTCGAATATGATACCAAGAAGTCCTTCGGTATCACCAAGAGCCATCTGCGCTTCGGCAAGCACCCCATCAGCTCTACTTACTATGTCTCCAACGCGGACTTCATCGCCTGCCACAACCAGACGTATCTGACCAAGTACGACATCATCTCCGAGCTGAAGCCCCACGGCAGCTTCCTGCTGAACTGCGAGTGGACGGAGAACGAGCTGGAGCAGCACATCCCCGGCGATATCCTGAAGTACATTGCCGAGAATGACATCAAGTTCTACATCATCGACGCCAACAAGGAGTCTCAGGCCCTGGGTCTGGGCAACCGCTCCAACATGGTGCTGCAGGCCGCCTTCTTCAAGCTGGCCAACGTCATCCCCGTTGAGGACGCCGTGGAGCACATGAAGGCCGCCGTCAAGAAGACCTACGGCCTGAAGGGCGAGAAGATCGTCAACATGAACATCGCCGCCGTGGACGCCGGTATCAACGCCCTGGTGGAGGTGAAGGCGAAGCCCGAGTGGAAGAACCTGTCCGGCGCCGCCATCAAGCCCGCCGCCGACGACCTGCCCTACGTCATCAAGAACATCCTGGTGCCCATCAACGCCCAGAAGGGCGATGACCTGCCTGTCTCCGCCTTCAAGGGCATGGAGGACGGCACCATGCCGCTGGGCACCTCCCGCTATGAGAAGCGCGGCATCGCCACCCATCTGCCCGTGTGGGACGCTACCGAGTGCCTGCAGTGCAACATGTGCTCCTTCGTCTGCCCCCACGCCGTCATCCGTCCCTTCCTGCTGGACGAGACCGAAGCCGCCAACGCCCCCGAGGGTCTGGTGATGGTGGACGCCAAGGGTCCCCAGCTTGCCGGTATGAAGTACGCCATGGGCGTGTCCACCCTGGACTGCACGAGCTGCGGAAGCTGCGTCTCCTCCTGCCCCAAGGGCGGCAAGGCTCTGAAGATGGTGCCCACTCACGAGGTGTCTCTGGATCAGACCAACTGGGAGTACCTGTTCAACCTGCCCATCAAGGGTGACAAGGTGGATAAGTTCAGCCTGAAGGGCAGCCAGTTCAAGCAGCCTCTGGTGGAGTTCAACGGCGCCTGCGCCGGCTGCGGCGAGACGCCCTATATCAAGCTGCTGACCCAGCTGTTCGGCGACAAGATGTATCTGGCCAACGCCACCGGCTGCACCCAGGCCTGGGGCGCGGCAATGCCCTGCGTTCCCTACTGCAAGAACCAGGAGGGCAAGGGTGTTGCCTGGAGCAACTCCCTGTTCGAGAACAATGCCGAGTTCTCCTATGGTATGTGCCTGGCTGTCAAGCAGCTCCGTGACTGCGTCACCGGCTATGTGAAGGAGCTGGACGCCCTCACCAAGGATGAGGCTGTCAAGGCCGCCATCGCCAAGTACCTGGAGACCTATGACGATCTGGATGCCTCCACCCCCGCCACCGCCGCGCTGGTGGCCGTGCTGGAGAACAGCAAGTTCTCCGCCGACGAGCAGAAGATCGTGGACGAGATCCTGAAGCGCAAGAAGGATCTGTCCAAGAAGACCATGTGGATGTACGGCGGCGACGGCTGGGCCTACGATATCGGCTACGGCGGTCTGGATCACGTTTTCGCCATGGGCGAGGATGTGAACGTGCTGCTGGTGGATACCGAGGTGTACTCCAACACCGGCGGACAGTCCTCCAAGGCCACTCCCGTCGGCGCTGTGGCACAGTTCCAGGCCAGCGGCAAGAAGACCAAGAAGAAGGATCTGGGCATGCTGATGATGACCTATGACAACGTCTATGTGGCCCAGTGCTCCATGGGCGCCAACCCCAACCAGCTCATCAAGGCCATCAAGGAAGCCGAAGCCCACAAGGGTCCCTCTCTGGTGATCTGCTACGCGCCCTGCATCAACCACGGCATCAAGAAGGGTATGAACAATGTCCAGCAGGAGATGAAGGACGCCGTCGCTTCCGGTTACTGGAATCTGTATCGCTACGATCCCAGCACCAAGAAGTTCACCCTGGATTCCAAGGAGCCTACCATGCCTCTGTACGACTTCATGAAGGGCGAGGTGCGCTACGCTTCTCTGGAGCTGAGCTTCCCCGAGAACGCCAAGACCCTGTTTGCCGAAGCGGAAGAGGATGCCAAGACCAAGTACGAATCCTACAAGCGCCGCAGCGAGAACTAAACAAAGCACAAAAAATCTCCGGTCGAAAGACCGGAGATTTTTTTGCAGTGAAAAGAGAAAAGTGAAGCGTGAAGAGCTGTGGTATGCCGCCGCAGGTGGCATGATCAAAAAACGGTTTAATTCCGTTACGCGGCCTTTTTCTTCATCAACAGACCCACCAGCAATCCCGCGCCGAGGCCCAGGATGACCGCCAGCAGCACCATCTCCACCGCCATGCCGAAGAAGGCAAAGCCCAGAGCGCTGCGCTCCAGGACGAGGATGGCGATGTCCGCCACAAGCTCGCACAGCGCCAGCAGTCCGCCCACCACGGCGATGGGCACCCACGGGCGTTTCTGGCTCCGGAAGATCACGGCCTGCAGCGCAAATGCCATCACCAGCGCGGCGGGGACCATAAGTGCCATGCCGAACTCCCAGAAGGAAAACAGGGCGCGGATAGAGTGAAGTAGTAACATGTGGAACCTCCTTATTGCGTTTCGTCCTCAGGTGCGGATCCTGTATCAGCCCGGGAAGCGGCCATCCGCCGCTTGCAGTACAGCAGGGCGTAGCCCAGCATCACCACATTCACCGCCGCGAAGGCCCAGAACACCGGCGAATGGAAGTCCAACCGGCTGCCCAGGATGGTGAAGCAGATGGTGCCCGGATAGATAGCCAGCCACGAGCTGACCAGATACGTCCCGTACCCGGTGCGCAGCATGCCGAACAGCACCCCCAGCACCTCCATGCTGAGCCCCAGCGAGTGGATGACGAAGCAGGAAGTAAAGCCCATCTCCTGCGACGGATCAACAAACCGCTTGATCCGGGGATGACGGTCCAGCAGACCGTTCAGGTCGGAGGGGTCGGTGTGGCGGCCCACCAGATAGGAGGCCGTCAGGCTGATGACCAGCCCCACCGCGTTGATGACCAGCGCCGCGGGCAGGGGAAACACCAGCGCCACCGACACCACCAGCACATGGTACACCACCGCCACGGAGATGCCCTTCAATGCGTAAAGCCCCAGCGCCACCAGCACGGCCAACGCCGGTTTGTCCGCCACAAGCTGCGGCAGCGTGCCCAGGTCGATCACGCCGCACAGGGTCAGCACGCCCAGCACGACGGCCAGCAAGGCCATGGCCAGTACCGGCGCATAGCCCTTCCATTTTGATTTCTTCATGGACAGGGAAACTCCTTGAGATGAAATAAGGTGCTGCGCGAATTATTGGGGCTTGTGCATCCGCTTCTTCACGGCCCGGCCCGTGGGCGTGGCGGCCAGACCGCCCAGCGCCGTCTCACGGAACTCCACCGGCATGCGGCGGCCCACCTCGCCCATGGCGTCGATGACCTCGTCCACGGGGATGCGGCTCTCGATCCCGGCCAGGGCCATGTCCGCCACGCTGACGGCGTTCACCGCGCCGATGACGTTGCGCTTGACGCAGGGGATCTCCACCAGGCCCGCCACCGGGTCGCACACCAGGCCCAACAGGTTTTTCAGCGCCATGGCCACCGCGTGGCCGATCTGCGCGCCGGTGCCGCCCCGCAGGGCCACCAGAGCGCCCGCCGCCATAGCGGAGGCGGTGCCGATCTCCGCCTGGCAGCCGCCGGAGGCACCGGCGATGCAGGCCCGGTAGGCGATCACCGCACCGATGCCGCTGGCCACATACAGCGCCTCCAAAATCTGGTGCTGGCTCAGCTCCTCATACTTGCACAGGGGCAGCAGCACCGCCGGAAGCACGCCGCAGGCGCCCGCGGTGGGCGCCGCCACGATGCGCCGCATGCAGGCGTTGGATTCCGCCATGCTCAGCGCCTCGGTGATGACCTCACTGACGTAGCCGCCGGACATGGCCTCGCCCCGGATGCAGTACTGCCGCATCTTCATGCCGTCGCCGCCCACCAGGCCGCTGACGGAGCGCTTCTGCCCCGTGTAGCTGTCCGCCGCGTCCACCATGGCCTGCCATGTGGTCAGCATCTTGGCCATGGACTGGTTGCGGGTCACCTGCCGGGTCTCCATATCGTCCTCCAGTACGACCTCCCAGAAGGGCTTCCCCTTCTCGGCCATCAGGTCAAAGATTTCCCTCATCGAATCCAGAGACATCGTCATCCTCCTCCCTGTCGTAGTAGATAATGGACAGCACACCCGGAAGCTGGCCGATGAAATTCACCTGCTCCGGCTTGATGTGCTGGTCGATCTCAATGATCATCAGGGACTCGCCGCCCCGTTTGTGCCGCCACATGCTCATGTTGGCGATGTTGATGCGGAACTGGCTGAGAATGGTGGTCACCGCCGCCTCAGAGGAATAGTAGTCCAGATTGCGGATCACCAGCGTGTTGTACTCGCCGGTGAAGCTGACCTTGATGCCGTCCAGCTTATCCACCATGATGCGGCCGCCGCCCAGGCTGCTGGCCTGCATCTCCAGATGCTTGCCGCCCTCGCCCCAGGCCTCGATGACCGCCGTGTTGGGGTGGGCGTCCCGCAGGTCGATGGTGTCGATGGTGAAGTCCAGGCCCGCCTTCTTCGCCTCCTCAAAGGCGGAGGGGATGCGGAGGTCATCCGGCTTCATGCCCAGCAGTCCCGCCACCAGCGCCCGGTCGGTGCCGTGGCCCAGTCCCGTGTCGGCGAAGGAGCCGTACAGGTGGATGGCCGCCTTGGTGGGCTTGCTGCCCAGCAGTGTCCGGGCCATGCTGCCGATACGGGCCGCGCCCGCGGTGTGGGAGCTGGAGGGGCCGACCATCACCGGCCCGAGAATATCAAAAATATCCATAATGCACGCCTCCCGTGATTTTTCTCTCCCCCGATTGTACCATAGTTATGCGCAAAAGGGAAGTAAAGAAATCACAGGAGGCGTCACAGCATTGCTTTTCTCAGGTCAGCAGTTTGAACAGCATCACCACCGCGCCCAGCACCACCAGCACCACGCCGGTGGCCCGATTCAGCGTCTTTGGCGTGGCCTTGTTGGCGAACACCGCGGCGATTCGGGCCCACACCAGTGTGAACACCACGCACAGCCAGAACACCGTCCAGTCCGGCGCGCCGCCGATGGCAAAGTGGGAGATGGCGCCGGTCAGGGCCGTGAAGGTCATAATGAACACGCTGGTGCCCACGGCGGTTTTCAGCTCATAGCCCAGCACGGAGGTCAGGATCAGCAGCATCATCATGCCGCCGCCCGCGCCCACAAAGCCGCAGATGAAGCCGATCAGCATGCCGCACACCACCGACTGGACGGCCCGCTTTCTGGCGGACACCGCCATCATCGTCTCCTTGGTGGTCATCACAGGCCGCAGGATGAACTTGATGCCCAGCAGGAACGTCATGAACACGGAGAAGCCGCCCATGGTGGCGGAGGGTACCAGACTGGCGATATAGCTGCCCACCACCGTAAAGGCCAGCACGCTGGCCATCATGATCAGGCCGTTGCGCACATCCAGATTCTTGTTTTTGCCGTAGGTATAGGCGGAGACGGCGCTGGCCAGCACGTCGGAGGACAGGGCGATGCCCACCGCCATATAGGGATCCATGTCCAGAAACGTGATCAGCATGGGGCTGATGACGGCAGCGGCGCTCATCCCGGCAAAGCCGGTGCCCAGCCCCGCGCCCATCCCGGCAAAAAAGGTCACAAGGATCGTAAATAAGATCTGCATATCATCATTCTCCTTTTAACAGCTCGTCCAGATTGTCGTTCATCATGGTCAGCGTTTTCAGAAAGGCCGCCTTTGTCCCGGCGTCGATGCCGCGGAACAGCCGCTCCAGAAACGCCTCCTGCAGCTTCCGTCCCTGCCGGATGATGGGCTGGGCCTTCTCCGTGCAGCAGAGCCGGGTCTTGCGCCGGTCGCCCGCCACCGCCTGGCGGGTCAGATAGCCGTCCCGCACCAGTTTGTCCACGTTCACCGACACCAGATTGGCCTTGATCTTCCGGATCTCCACAATGTCCGCCGCCGTGCTGTACGCCGGGTTGTTGGCCAGAAACAGCAGGATATCAAAGGCGGTCTGTGGCAGGTTCAGCTCCCGGCACAGGGGCTTGCAGGCCCCGCCGTAGGCCAGCGCCATTTTCCGGGAAAACTCCATACTGAGGTTCATAGGATATTCCTCCAAAATGATAATGTTCAAATTTGAAGTAAAATATAGCAGAAACCAGACACGTTGTCAAGCCCCGTTTCCGGCGAAAATACAGTTGACATCCGCCGCGGGATATAGTATACTGTCTGCAATATTGAACAGCGATGATGGGAAGCAGTAGGCGGTCAGCAGAGGCAAAGAGAGAGCGCGGTCGGTGTAAGCGCCCGTGAAGCCCCGCCCAAGTCGTCCCTGAGCTTTCGGCTGAACGCGAAGTAGGCCGCAACGGCTGCCCTCCGTTAGCGGGGCGCGGTGTGACTGCACCGCATGAGTGCGGGAAATATCCCGAATACAGGTGGTACCACGGACAATTCGTTCGCCCTGTTTTGCTATGGCAAAACGGAGCGATTTTTTTATTGCCCCTTTTGCCGAAATACCGGAAAGGAGAACCCCCTATGCATAAGGAATTACCGAAAGTGTACGATCCCCGCGAGGTGGAATCCAGCATCTATAAGATGTGGATGGACAACGACTGCTTCCACGCCGATCCCAACCCCGACAAGAAGCCCTTCTCCATCGTCATGCCGCCCCCCAACGTCACCGGCCAGCTCCACATGGGCCACGCCATGGACTGCACGCTGCAGGACATCCTGATCCGCTACAAGCGCATGCAGGGCTACGAAGCCCTGTGGCTGCCCGGCAGCGACCACGCCGGCATCGCCACCCAGATCAAGGTGGAGGAGGAGCTGCGGAAGAACGAGGGCCTGACCCGCCACGACCTGGGCCGCGAGAAGTTCCTGGAGCGCGTCTGGGACTGGAAGGAGAAGTACGGCAGCCGCATCGTGGAGCAGCAGAAGAAGATGGGCGCCTCCTGCGACTGGAGCCGCGACCGCTTCACCATGGACGAGGGCTGCTCCCGCGCCGTCCGCGAGACCTTCTGTGAGCTGTATGAAAAGGGCCTGATCTACAAGGGCAGCCGCATCATCAACTGGTGCCCCCACTGCCTGACCGCCCTGTCCGACGCCGAGGTGGAATACACCGAGAAGCCCGGCCATCTGTGGTACGTCCGCTATCCCCTGGCCGACGGCAGCGGCGATATCATCATCGCCACCACCCGTCCCGAGACCATGATGGGCGATACCGGCGTGGCCGTGAACCCGGAGGACGAGAAGTTCAAGCACCTCATCGGCAAGAAGTGCATCCTGCCCATCATGAACCGCGAGATCCCCATCGTGGGCGACGAATACTGCGAGATCGGCTTCGGCACCGGCGCGGTCAAAATGACCCCGGCGCACGACCCCAACGACTTTGAGGTCGG
>CAKTZN010000025.1 GCA_934635545.1 uncultured Oscillospiraceae bacterium
GCCGCTGATCTGGCGGCGGTGAACCGCATCACGGCGCTGGGCGGCGACAACGAGGAGCTGGCCCGCCTGCGCAAGCAGTACCGCAATCTGGACATCACAAGCTGGTCCAGCGAGAACCGCCTGCAGGTGAAGTAAATCATCGGCGATACATACCCTTTTCATATTTCATAGAGGGATACCCTCCCCTCGACGCAAAAAACCGGCTCGGATGAGCCGGTTTTTGCGTTGTATATATGGGTCAGTCACGGTATTTCAGGGCGCGGATGGCGTTGAGCACCGCCAGGATCATCACGCCCACGTCGGCGAAGATGGCGGCCCACATGTCGGCCACGCCGATGGCCACCAGCGCCAGGCAGCCGAACTTGATCACCAGGGAGAAGACGATGTTCTGGCGCACGATGCCGATGCACTTGCGGGAGATCTTGATGGCCTTGGCGATCTGCATGGGGTCGTCGTCCATCAGCACCACGTCGGCGGCCTCGCTGGCGGCGTCGCTGCCCATAGCGCCCATGGCGATGCCGATATCGGCACGGGTCAGCACCGGCGCGTCGTTGATGCCGTCGCCCACGAAGGCCAGGCGGGCTTTGCCGCTCTTCTGGGCCAGCAGCTTCTCCAGCTCAGCTACCTTGTCGCCGGGCAGCAGCTCGCTGCGGACCTCGTCCACGCCCAGCTCCGCCGCCACCTCATCGGCCACCCGCTTGGCGTCGCCGGTCAGCATGACGGTCTTTTCCACGCCGGCATGCTTTAGGGCGGCGATGGCCGCCTTGGAGTGGGGCTTTACCACGTCGGAGATGACGATGTGCCCGGCGTACTGACCGTCCACCGCCATGTGGATGATGGTGCCCACGCTGTGGCAGTCATGATATTCGATGCCCAGCTTGGCCATCAGCTTGCCGTTGCCGGCGGCCACCTTATGGCCATCCACTACGGCCTCCACGCCGTGGCCGCTGATCTCCTGGATATCCGTGACCCGGTCACGGTCGATGGGCTTGCCATACGCCTTCTGCAGGCTCTTGCTGATGGGGTGGGAGGAGGCACACTCGGCCAGGGCGGCGTATTCCAGCAGCTTGTCCCTGTCCATCTCGTTGTGGTGGACGGCGGTGACCTCGAACACGCCCTGGGTCAGGGTGCCGGTCTTGTCAAAGACCACACATTTGGCGTCGGACAGTTCCTCCAGATAGTTGGAGCCCTTGATGAGGATGCCCTCGCGGCTGGCGCCGCCGATGCCGGCGAAGAAGCTGAGGGGGATGCTGATGACCAGGGCGCAGGGGCAGCTTACCACCAGGAAGGTCAGGGCACGGTAGATCCAGTCCGTCCACTGGGGTTCCATCCCCAGCACCAGACGGCCCAGGGGGAACAGGATGCCCAGCACCGCCGCCGCGGCGCACACCGCCGGGGTATACACCCGGGCGAACCGGGAGATGAAGGTCTCGGAGCGGGATTTGCGGGAGCTGGCGTTCTCCACCAGATCCAGGATCTTGGACACGGTGGATTCCCCGAACTCCTTGGTGGTGCGGATCTTCAGCACGCCGCTCATGTCGATGCAGCCGCTGATGATCTCGTCGCCCTCCTTCACGTCACGGGGCAGGCTTTCGCCGGTGAGGGCGCTGGTGTTCAGGCTGGCGCTGCCGCTGATCACCACGCCGTCCAGAGGCACCTTCTCGCCGGGCTGCACCACGATGATGCTGCCCACGGCCACCTCATCGGGATCCACCTGCTCCAGTTGGCCGTCCCGCTCGATGTTGGCGTAGTCGGGGCGGATGTCCATCAGGGCGCTGATGTTCCGGCGGCTCTTGCCCACGGCGTAGCTCTGGAACAGCTCACCGATCTGGTAGAACAGCATGACGGCGATGCCCTCGACATAGTCGCCGCTTTTCGTCCAGATGGCCAGGAAGAACGCACCCAGGGTGGCGATGGCCATCAGGAAGTTCTCGTCAAAGACGCGGCCGTTGACGATGCCCTTGCCCGCCTTGCGCAGGATGTCGTAGCCGATCACCAGATAGGCGATCAGGTAGGCGATCAACTGGGGGATGCCGGTCAGCGGGATGAACTTCAGGGCCAGCAGCATGGCCGCCGTAATGAGGATGCGGATCAGCATCACTTTTTGTTTCTTCGTCATGGTCACGATGCTCCTTTCCAATGCGGTGCCCGGCACTGGGCCGGGCACGGAGTGATATTACAGCTCGATCTCGCAGTCGGGCTCTACCTTCTTGCAGGCCTTCAGCACGTCCTTCATGACGGCCTTGGCGTCCTGGCCCTCTTCAAACTCCACGATCATCTTCTGGGTCATGAAATTGACGGTGGCAGACGCCACGCCGCTGGTCTTCTTGGCGGCTTCCTCCATCAGGTTGGCGCAGTTGGCGCAGTCAACTTCGATCTTGTAGGTCTTTTTCATGATGATACCTCCATATACGGGCCTCCGCTGGGGAGCACCTCAAAATTTCACAATTAAGCGCTTGCTTAACGATTCTGGTGGTAGTATACTCAAAGCCGGGAGAAAAAGCAAGATGTCCGGGCACCGTATGCCCAAAACAGCAAGTGAAATGTCCAAAACAGAAAGTAAGAGGGAACACCATGGAACACTTTGAACTGCCCCACGATCACGGGGAGAAGAGCCATACCGCCGCGCTGTGCCGGGAGCTGGGCAAGACGGGGCACTTTGCCGCCGTGTCCGATGTGTTCAAGCAGCTCAGCGACCCAAACCGGGTGCGCATCTTCTGGCTGCTGAGCCATCAGGAGGCCTGCGTGGTCAACATCGCCGCCATGCTGGAGATGTCCAGCCCCGCCGTGTCCCACCATCTGCGCTCACTGGCGGAGAGTGGGCTGCTGGAGAGCCGCCGGGAGGGAAAGGAGGTCTATTACCGGGCGCCGGACACGGAGCTGAGCCGTCTGCTGCACCAGATCGTGGAGCAGGTGATGGAGATCGCCTGTCCGGAGAAGGAGGTGGACTTTCAGGCCTCCCAGGAGGAGATCGTCCGCAACGTGCACCAGTATCTCATTGAGCACCTGTCGGAGCGGGTCACCATCGACGAGCTGTCCCGCCGCTTTCTGATGAATCCCACCACGCTGAAGAGCATGTTCAAGAAGGTGTACGGCGACACCATCGCCGCCCACATGCGCAACCACCGGCTGGCCCAGGCGGCGCTGCTGCTGCAGACCACCGGCGATGAGGTGGCCGCCATTGCCCAGGCGGTGGGCTACGACAGTCCCAGCCGGTTCACCACCGCCTTCCGGGAGGTGTACGGCCAGACGCCCATGGAATACCGCCGCCAGCGGGCAAAGGGATGAAAACAGCCGTGCGCCCTTGCGGCGCACGGCTGTGTAGTTTGTATAAGAAAAACTATCCGGCTCCGGCCTGTGAGGCGATCTGCCGCGGTGCGCTCCTGAGATGAGTGGACAGAAGATTGAAAAGTTTTGCTTTTTGTAGTATGCTCAACGCAGGGCGTTTCAAAAAATTCCAAAGGAGGCGTTTGCAATATGGCATACTATGATCAGGAGCACCGCGATAAGATTGAGGGCTTCCGTGCCATGTGGTCGAAGCTCGACGAGATCGAGGCGCTTGCCCGCACCTATGAGATCAACGATATTGCGCAGGATAACAATCTGAAGCTTCTGCAGACACTGGTGCTGTTCGACTTTCAGAACCAGCCCGGACGGGAAGGAAGCGACGCGATCGACCGCTATGGCCACGCGTGGGAACTGAAAACGGTAAATGTGAACCTGACAAAGAGCTTCTCCACCAACCACCACACAAATCTTGAGAGAATTGCGGTGTTCCGGCGGGAACGCTGGCTGTTTAGCGTCTACCGGAGGATATCCCTGCAGGAGGTATATGCAGTCAGTCCGGCGGCGCTTGAGGTATATTTTACGGCGTGGGAGAGAATGGTTCGGGAGAAGATCGCAGGTCATAATGAGAACGCACATTTGAACAATCCGAAGATCCCGCTGAAGTTTGTGCGCCAGGTCGGCATAAGAGTTTACCCGGTGGATGTCCCGGTCGATCCGGCTGAAATATTGCTGATATTATAATGCGTGCAGATCACTCTGCGGCGGGGATAACAATGTCCTCGCCAGAGAGAATATCTGCGTAATACCGCCTGGCCTGGTCTTCGTTTTCAGCAAAGCGAAAGACACTGTTGGCCACATACTCGTTGTTGACATCGATACTCAGCCAGTTGCGGCCCAATTCCTCTGCCACGCTTCCTGTCGTATTGCTGCCGCTGAAAATATCCACCACAAGATCACCGGGCTCGGTAAGCATTTTGATGAAGAATTCGGGGAGCTTCGCGGGAAAGCGGGCCGGATGGCCCTTGACCCCGAGGGCCTTGCAATATCTCAGGTACTGGCTGTTGCTGTCGCTGTTACTGATCTGCAGCAGATTGGACGGGATCGCGCCGCCGTTGTCCTTCGTCCAGGATTTCATGCCCATGACATGACCGGATGGCCGGATGACCCCTTCTTTCTTGACGAAGTCCTGCGGCTTTTTCATCAAGCTTTGCATTCTGGGGGAATAAGGGACAAGGACTTCTCTTATGTCCGCCTTGGGAAGGGCGCTTTTTGAAAACCACCAGACGGTATTCACCGAGGTTTTGCACCGCATCTTACGCTTATTGACCCATTCGATCGGCGTGGGAAGCGCAGAGGGGTTATGCCAATACATGTCCTGAGCCAGATAATAGCCCGCTTCGTCGCACATCTTCAGCATAAAGCGGAAGGGGTACAGCGCTTTTACGGGGCTGCCCTTCTGATAAGCGCCGCCGAGGTCTACAACGAAGGAGCCGGTCTCCTTTAGCTTGCGGCGGGCCAAAAAACCGAACTGCAGGAGCCAATCAACGTATTCATCCTGCCCCACTTCGCCATACGCTTTATGCCGCTGCAGGCTGAAGGGGGGCGAAGTTATGATCAGATCAACGCTATTATCTTCAAGCGTAAGCAGTACATCAAGGCTGTCGCCGTTGATACACCGGCCCAATGGTGTGCGATATCCAGACATAATGTTACCTCTCTACATGCTCAATGACGCATTCGATATTACAGTTCAGGCAGGAGCAGATCCGGTCAATGATGTCCATGGATACCTGTTCGCCCCGGGCCATTTTGTCCATTGTGGATTTTGAGATCCCGGTTGCCTGCATGAGCTGCTTTTTGGTCATATCACGGTCGATCAAAAGCTTCCAGAGCGGTTTATATGAGAATGCCAAGGAAAGCACCACCTTTCAATTAAGAGGATACCACAAAAGTATTGAGATGTCAATACTTTTGCACTGATATCTTATGCTTGCGGATGCATCAACATAAGGGGCTTGAGGTGCTCTGCAGAAGGGAAAGACTGTGCAGTTTAACTTCTGTTTTATTTTTCTTCATACGGTGTTTAACGGTTTCCTCTATCATGGAAGTATCCAGAATAGAGGAAACTGTTTTTTGCGTTTGACAGGAGGTATTTGTATGCACGAGATGGTAATGCAGAAGAACTACGCCAAGGCCTATAAGCTGGTGATCCTGCTGGCGGTGGTACTGGCGGTGCTCAGCGCCGTGGCCGTCCCGCTGAGTCTGTCCCAGCAGATCAAGGAGGCCGCCGCCCTGGAGCAGACCTATGGCGAGGATCATCACGACGGCGAGCATGACGGACAGCGGGGCGGCCATGACAGCGAGGACGCCTGGAAGAGCCAGATCACGCCGCTGACGCTGGGACACTTTGTGTTCTTCGGCGTGCTGGGGCTGCTGTGGGTGCTGCTGCTGGCCTGGTATTGGCTGCTGACGGCGGCGTGGCTGTACCGCAGCGCCGTCAACGCGGGCATGAACAAGTCACTGTGGATGATTTTGGGCCTGGTGGGGAACCTGCTGGCGGTGGCCGCGTTCCTGATCGTGCGCGATGCGCCCCAGCGGAAGAAGGCGGCGGTGTGATGATGCGTTTTCTGACACCTGTTCACGGCTTCTGCATGGCGCTGGCGGACAGCGTGCCCGGCGTGTCCGGCGGCACGGTGGCGTTTATTCTGGGGTTCTATGACCGGTTCATCAACGCCCTTCACGACCTGTTCGGCCGGGACAATGCCGCCCGAAAGACGGCACTGTTTTACCTCCTGAAGCTGGGCATCGGCTGGATCGCCGGCATGGGGCTGTGCGTGGCGCTGCTGGCCAGCCTGTTTTCTGCCCATATCTACTTCATGAGCAGCCTGTTTCTGGGGCTGACGGTGGCGTCCATCCCCTTTGTGGCACTGGCGGAGAGGGGCTCCCTGTGCCGCTGGCAGGCGGCGCCCTTCGCCCTGCTGGGCATGGCACTGGTGGTGGGGCTGACCATGCTGCGCTCCGGCTCCGGCCTGCTGACGGTGGAGATGGCCCGGCCCGGTCTGCTGGGCGCGGGATATCTGTTCCTGTCCGGGGCGGTGGCCATCACCGCCATGGTGCTGCCGGGCATCTCCGGCTCCTCCATATTGCTGATCGCCGGGGTGTACCTGCCGGTGATCCAGGCCATCCGGCAGCTTCTGCACCTTGATCTGCATGTGGTGCCGGGGCTGATGGCGCTGGGCTTCGGCGTCATCGCCGGGGTGGCGCTGTCCATCAAGGCCATCCGCGCCGCGCTGTGGAAGCACCGCTCCGCCATGATCTGGTTCATCCTGGGGCTGATGCTGGGCTCTCTGTACGCCATCGCCATGGGGCCCGCCAGTTTGCAGACGCCTCAGCCGCCGCTGGACGCGGCGTCCTTCCGGCCGCTGGCCTTCCTGCTGGGCGTGGGACTGCTGGTGGGGCTGGAGCTGCTGCGGAGGACCACCGAGAGGAGCGTGGCAAGGGCATGAGTCTGGATCAGACGATCCTTTACTGGGTACAGGACAATCTGTCCTGCGGCTTTTTGGACGCGGTGATGCCGAAGCTGACGCTGCTGGGCAGCGGCGGCGCCATCTGGCTGCTGGCGGCAGGGGGGATGCTCTGCACGAAAAAGTACCGCCGTCAGGGCGTGATATTGCTGGCGGGTCTGGCTGTGGGTGTGCTGGTGGGCAACGTGTGCCTGAAGAATCTCATTGCCCGGCCGCGGCCCTGCTGGCTGGACGACAGCGTGAAGCTGTTGATCGCCTCGCCCACGGACTATTCCTTCCCCTCCGGCCATACGCTGTCCTCTGTGATCGGCGCCACGGTGCTGACGAAAACGGACCGCCGCTTCGGCTGGGCGGCCATCCCGCTGGCGGCGGTCATCGCCTTTTCGCGGCTGTATCTGTTCGTCCACTATCCCAGCGATATTCTGGCCGGGGCCATCCTGGGCGTGGTCATCGGGGAGGCGGTGTACCGCGTCGGGATGCGGCGCGGAAGCGCGAAGAGGTGAAGAGCCTGTCGTGCGCGAGGTGCGCTGATACAGCATAAAAAGAAGAGACACACGATCGTGTGTCTCTTCTTTTGCTTAGGCACCGGTGGCACAACGGGGAAATCACCGAAGCGCTGCCTGCGGCAGATAAAGCGAGGTGATTTCAAGGAAGTGTCCCAATGGCCGCCCCGAACGGGCGCGGGCATCGGCTGACACGACGAGGGCCGCACAGCCGAGTCGGCGACACGCACGCGGGCACCAAAACGTGCCACTGTAAATCAAAAAGCCGCCCCATCGAGGGGCGACTTTTTGAGAGGCTCGATTCTCACTAACGCAACAGTCCACCGGACTGTTGCTCCCGGTTTCGACGCCCCGTTGGGGCGTGCGAAAGCCGGAGTTCGTTTCGAGCCACGCTATTTCATTCGCTCCAAAAAGAACAAGACCACCCATTGGGTGGTCTTGTTCTTTTTGGAGCGGGCGACGAGGCTCGAACTCGCTACCTCGACCTTGGCAAGGTCGCGCTCTACCAGATGAGCTACGCCCGCAAACGCAAGATTGATTATAACCCAGATCCCCGCGTTTGTCAATCCCGCATTTTCAGTTTTTCATCAGAATCTCAATAATTCCGGCAGAACTCTCGTTAGGATAGAATTCCACCTGCCACAGGGCGGAATCCTCGCCCCGCTGCTCCTGCTCCACCTGGGCCACGATGTCCCGCACCTCCTGGGCCTGATCCCGGAAATAGCCCACCTGCACCACCAGCTCCGGCGCGCCGTTCTCGGCAGCGGCGGTCAGCAGCGTGTGCAGGGCAGAGATGCTGGTAGCGTGGACGATGCCCTTCACCTGGGCCTCTGTGCGGCGATAGCCCAGGGACAGCTTGATCTCGCTGTAAGGGCGGCTGTCCTGGGACACGGTATAGGTGATGTACTCCACAGCGTAGGCGCCCATGGGCGTCTCCCGCTGCACCTCCTGGCACGCCTCCTCGATGGCCTGCTCGGGATCCAGCGCCTCGCTGCCGGGGGAGAGCCAGATGGTGCCCTCTGCCGCGTGGTCGTCCACCAGCACCAGCAGGGCGTTGACCAGATCCTGATACGTCTCCGGCTGAAGGACATCCTTCTGCTCACTCTCATAATAGGAGGAGCTGTGGCGCTCGACGCTGCTGTAATCCCGCTCCAGCAGCGAACAGCCGCTGAGGATCAGCGCCAGCAGGGCGGCCAGCGCCGCCGCGATACGGTATTTCATCTCCGCTTCCTCCCTTTCTGAAATGCTTCCTCTGTCCCGGGGCCGTCAGGACGACAGGTGGCGGCCGAAGTTGCCGCCCACCCGGACGCCCTCCTGGATCACATAGAAGGCGTGGGGGTCGATATCGTGCAGGGCCATCTGCACCGACGCCAGCTCGTACTTGTTCAGGCAGACGCACATCACATGCACCTGCTCGTGGGAGTAGCCGCCGCGGCCCTCCCACAGGGTGAAGCTGCGGTCCAGCTTCTCCAGGATGGTCTGGTTCAGGCGCTCCGGATCCTCCTTGGTGAAGATGATCATCTGGACGGAGATATTCTGCTGATGCAGGCGATCCAGGAACAGGGCCTGGAACACCACATAGATGGCGGAGTAAATAGCGGTGCCCAGGTTGAACAGCGCGGCGCACAGCACATACAGCGCCGTGTTGAAGGTGATGGAGAAGCGCCCCACGGTAAAGCCCTTGCCCTTCTTGCTGAGGTACAGGCCCAGCACATCCAGGCCGCCGGTGGAACAGCCGCAGGTCAGGATCAGGCCGCCGGAAAAGCCGCTGAGGATGCCGGCCACCAGGCAGGAGGTCAGCTTATCGGCGATGATGGGGGCGGCTGGCGACGGGATCACCGCCAGGGCGATGGAGTTGATGACCGTCACCACCGTCATGCGGATGACGAAGCCCCGGCCCAGGGTGCGCCATGCCAGCCAGATCAGCGGCAGGTTCACCAGCAGGTACAGGATACCGGCCAGGTCGATGGGGGAGTTCAGGCCCAGGCGCTCCACCGCCAGGGTACGGATCACCTGGCACAGGCCGTACAGGCCGCCGCTGTAAAGCCCCTGGGGGACGACAAACAGATTGATGCTGACGGCCAGCAGGATGCCGCCCAGCACGCCCATTCCCAGCCGCAGCCATTTGTTCTGCTGTACCTTTTGCAACATACGCCAGGACCTCGCTTTCCTTGTCTTTCGACGATGTCATTCTATATTGTATAAGAATCGTTTCCGTGTGTCAACCGGCCCGGCGGGTTTGCCGGGCCGATGGGCGAGGCGATTATAATATATCCCCCTGGGGTTGTCAAGGATTTCCCTCCCTGCGTTTCACCAGGCGAAACGCAGCCTGTTGTGCAGCGTCCGGCGGGCCCGGCGCAGGCAGCGGGACACCGTGGATTTGTTGACGCCCAGTTGCTGGGCGATCTGGGTGACGGTCATGTTCTCCTGAAACTGCATGCGGATCATCTGCCGCTGGCGGGGCGTCAGCTCGGCCATGGCGTCGGGCAGACGGCGGCGCAGGCGGTGCAGCCGCTCACTGTTGTCTCCGTCCCCCTGCCGCCATCCGGCCAACTGGGCGTAATCAAAGACTGATTCTTTCATCCTTGTGATAGCTCCTGTCGTAGTAGTGGGCCGTCAGGCGGCAGATCTGGCGGCATTGCCGCAGCATGGGATCCAGATCCAGAATCCGGCGGTGCAGGGCAAAGCGGGACGCCTCGTCCTCCGCCTGGCGCTCAGCCTGCCGCAGTTGGGACATGCGCCGGGCGATCAACTCCGCTGAATAGGCGTATTCCCGGGATAATTCCAAAAGTGTCATGTGTTTCCTCCTCTTCTTCGGTAGATGTGCGGAAAAAAGTGTGATTTTTCTCCGTCATTTTGTGAAAGTTTTTGTTGACAAATAAAGCGACTTCTGCTAATATAATCTTCGCTGGTAGCATGCTGGTGTAGCTCAGCTGGCAGAGCATCTGATTTGTAATCAGCAGGTCGGGGGTTCGAATCCGTCCACCAGCTCCAATTTCATATGGGGGATTTCCCGAGTGGCCAAAGGGGACAGACTGTAAATCTGCTGGCAACGCCTTCGGTGGTTCGAATCCACCATCCCCCACCAAAAAGAAAAAGTCGCACGAAGTGTGGCTTTTTCTTTTTGTCCTTTTCGCTCTTCGTTCTTCACTCTTCTCTTTTCTCTTCCTGCTGCGATTTTTTCCAGTGAAAAGATAAGAGAGAAAAGTGAAGAACGCCTTCCCAGCCGATACCTGTTGCGTCTCCTTCACGCTTCTTTTGCCGGATCCTTCCTGTTTCTTCGTGTCTTTGCATGTCTTTGCGAAAAAGTCGCACAAAGTGTGGCTTTTTCTTTTTGTCCTTTTCTCTCTTCGTTCTTCTCTCTTCTCTTTTCTCTTTCTGCTGCGACTTTTTCCAGTGAAAAGATAAGAGAGAAAAGTGAAGAGCGTTGGCATTGAAGTACAGCCGTCTTTCTGATATACTTATTTTGAGGTGATTCATAATGGCCAGCCCTCTTTTAGAGAAATCTCTGGACTTCGCAACGCAAATCGTCCTGTTCTATGAGGTATTTTCCAAAGCAAAAAAAGACACCACCATCGCCAAACAACTTCTTCGCTCTGCCACCTCCATCGGTGCCAACATTAATGAGGCAATCTACGGAAACAGCAAAGCTGACTTTATCTCTAAGCTGCATATTGCATTGAAGGAAACGGGTGAGAGCATTTACTGGCTCACTCTGCTGAAACGCACCCACTTGATAGAATACGATTTTGATTCCCTCCTCTCTCTGGCTGAGGAAATCAAGCGTCTCCTCATCGCCTCGCTGAATACCGCCAAGAGCCGCTGACCACGACCGCCTCCGGGCGGTTTTCTTTTTCCCCTCCCCCTCCTTTCCTCCTGTTGTGCGCACAAGAATCTTGTGATTGTCTTTACGATATCACAAGATTCTTGTTGTGTCAAGGCCATTTTAACAAGTTTCTTGTTTTTTCTCCTTGACATATCCCGGCAATACCAGTAAAATAGGCTTGAGAAAACAAGATTCTTGTTTTGGAGGGATTCTATGAGCTTTGGTGAACAACTGCGCAGGCGGCGGGAAGAGCTGGGCATGAGCCGGGACACCCTGGCGGAGAAGCTGGGCGTCAGCCGCAGCGCCATCGGCAACTATGAGACCGGCGTCAGCACCCCCAAGGAGGACGTGCTGCTGCGGCTGTTTGACGCCCTTCAGGTGGATCCCAACTACCTGTACCGGGACACGTTCCGCCACACCTTCCTCTACTCGGATGAAGAGCGGCGGATGGTGGAGAAGTACCGGGGTCTGCCCCTGCCGGGGCGGCAGATGGTACACGCCGTGCTGGACGGTCTGGCGGAGATGCAGGAGGCATGGCAGCAGGACGCGCCATCGGACAGCGTCCGTACCATCCCCCTGTACGCCTCCCCTGCCGCCGCGGGCTTTGCCGCGCCGGTGTTCCAGGAGGACTATGAGCTGATCCCCGTCACCGGCGACGTGCCCGCCGGGGCGGAGCTGGCGGTGCGGATCCAGGGCGACTCCATGGCTCCGTGGATCGCCGACGGGTCAGTGGTCTATGTGAACCACGACCCGCTGCAAAACGGCGATGTGGGCATCTTCTGCGTGGACGGCGACATGCTGTGCAAGCAGTACTACCGCGACCCGCTGGGCATGGTGTATCTCTTCTCCCTGAACCGGAAGCGCGCCGATATGGACGTGGTGTTCCACCGGGGTAGCGGCCGCAGCCTCACCTGCTTCGGCCGGGTGATGATGCACGGCCTGCCCCTGCCGGAGTAAGGAGGACTTTCCATGAAGGACATCTTTTTTGTTTACGACCAATGCTGCCTGTATGAACTGATGGTGCTGCGCTACTTCATGCGGTGCGCCGGATGCGACGCGGTGCTGCTGTCCGCGGACGGCGCGGCCATCACCTCGGCGGAGGGCATCCGGGTAACGCCCGACGGCGCTCTGGGCGACGCGGCGGAGGGCAACATCCGCTGCATGGTGGTGCCCGGCGGCTTTACCGCCGCCTTTGCCCACCGGGCGGCCACGCCGGAGGTGCTGGCGCTGCTGGGACGGCTGCGGCGGCAGGGGACGGTCATGGCCGGGATCTGCGCCGGTGTGGACGTGCTGGAGATGGCCGGTGTGCTGGAGGGGACGGCATCCACCCACTCCCGGCCGGAGGATCTGGTGGCGGACGGGCCGGTGATCACCGCCTGGGCCAACGCCTATGTGGATTTTGCCATCGCCGTGGCAAAGGCGCTGTCCCTGTTCGCCGACGAGCAGGATCTGGCGGAGACGCTGGCCTTCTGGAAGGGCACGCCCTCCGTTTTCCCGGAATAATATCCCGCCCCGGCGGGCATAATGCAGCCATTCCATACTTGATAAAGGAGTGTGCTGCTATGTACGCAAATGTGAATCAGAAGGCCTGCATCCAGTGCGGGCTGTGCCCCAGCATCTGTCCGGAGGTATTCTCGCTGGACGACGGCGCGCCTGCCCACGCCATCACCGATCCCGTGCCGGAGGAGTGCCGTCTGACGGCCCAGGAGGCCGCCGATAGCTGTCCTACCGGCGCCATCGAGATCCGGGGATAACCTCCGCGGCAGCACGGCAAAGGCCCCCTTTTCCCAAGGGGGCCTTGCCATACCGCGGTGCAAACCGGTACATAAAGGCCCGTTTTGTACCGCAAAACGGGCCTTTATGTACCGGTCTACGATGCGCAGACAACATTCTGAAACAGCGGGGTGGACGATCCGGGCAGCGGCACGTCATACTGGCACCACAGCGAAAGGAGTGTGACCACATGGATACCATGAAGACCGGCAGCTATCTGGCGGCGCTGCGGAAGGGCACGGGGATGACCCAGCAGGAGGCGGCCGACCGCCTGGGCGTGTCCAACAAGACCATCAGCAAATGGGAGAGCGGCGGGGGATTTCCCGATATCTCCATTCTTCCGGCGCTGGCGGAGCTGTACGGCGTCACCGCCGACGACATTCTGGCAGGCGAGACGGTACGGCGCAATGCCGCCTCCGGCGGCGGACAGGTGGAACGGTATCTGGCCCGCCGGGGTGAGCTGCGGTGGCGCATCGGCTATGCGGCGGCGGCACTGTGCCTGCTGGCATCGGCCATCTTCCGCGGCTATACATGGAGTCTTCTTCTGTTTGCGGCGGCCGCGGCAGCGCTGTGGATCGGCTGGAGCACCTGCTCCGGCGAGGAGCTGCGCCGCCGGTTGGCCATGCTGCTGCCCTGCGCGGCGGTGTTGGTCTGGACATTTTTCAGCTATTTCGGCGCGGTCTCCCTGGCAGAGGCGCTGACGGCAGCCTATAAAAACGGCAGCCGTGTGGTTCCCGCGCTGAGCTACCGCATCCGTTGGGAGCTGACGCTGCTGCTCTTCCCTGTGCTATATGCGCTGCTGCGGGGCGCGGCCCGGAAATGGAGCGGCAGCCGCTGTCTGCTGACCCGGCCCTATTTTCAGATCACCGCCGCCGGATGGCTGGCCTGCGTGGCGGAGGAGATCGTCTGCTGGATCGTGGTCCTGCCGCCGGCCACCGCCTATGCCGCCACCAGCGCGCCCAGCTCCTCCCAGCGATTTCTGACGCTGGCCCAGGCATACGGCACGGTGTTGGACACCTTCTGGTATCTGCCGGCCATCCTTGTGGCCGCCACCCTTCTGGCGCTGATCATCACGGCCATCATCAGATGGAACAGAGGGCTCCGGGCGCAATAGCATAACGCTTCACTCTCCACTTTTTACTGCAAAAAGAGAAGCACCCTGGACGGGTGCTTCTCTTTTTTCTTTTGTTACGCCAGGTCGGGGAAGGTCTTGGCCACGGCGGCGCAGCGCGGGCACAGCTCGGGGTGCTGGGCGTCGCTGCCCACGGTGGGCAGCACCTTCCAGCAGCGCAGGCACTTGGCGCCGCTGGCGGGGCGGACGGCCACGGTCAG
>CAKTZN010000026.1 GCA_934635545.1 uncultured Oscillospiraceae bacterium
GCCGAAAGGCTGCTTCTCTCTTTTTCAGGCAAATACGCAGGGTCGTTTTTCGCTGTAGGGGCGTCGGCTCCTGCATACGGCCACACACCACTCTGGCACGGCGCAAATTCCGCGAAACCTTCTACCGCTTTTGTACCTTTTCCGCCCTTCCAAAATATAATGCTTGCACATTTCGTAAAACTACGGTATAATAGGCAGGTATTTTACGACCAAGGGCGTATTGCGCCTATCACTTGAGAGGACTGAAAAACAAATGAGTGCATCCAGAGAAAAGAAAAACCGCCAGGAGCTGGCCGCTCAGGGTCATGTCGATCCTCGCGTCGAGCGTGAGCAGAAGGAAGCTGCCGAGCGGAAAAAGAACAAGCTGCTCTATGGCGGCATCGCTGTTCTGTTCGTCATCGTGGCCGCTGTGGTGCTGCTGTACAACTCCGGTATTTTCCAGCGCAAGTCCGTCGCGCTGACCGTGGACGGCAAGGATTTCACCGCCGCCGAGGTGGATTACTTCTACTACGGCGCGCTGAATAACGTCAGAAACTCCAGCTATGTCAGCTACATGGGCCTGGACACCAGCACCTCCATGAAGAGCCAGAACCTGAGCGCCATGGCCAAGATGCTGCTGGGCGTCACCTCCGAGGAGGACATGACCTGGGACGCCTTCCTGAAGGATACCGCCAAGACGAACCTGGCCCAGACCTATCTGCTCAGCGAGAAGGCCAAGGCCGAGGGCATCACCTTTGACGATCACATGCAGGAGGAGCTGCAGGCCGTCATCGACAGCATCACCTCCTCCGCCAAGCAGCAGGGCTACAGCTTCGGCGAGTATCTGAAGCTGGCATACGGCTCCAACATGACCGTCAACACCTTCAAGAGCATGTACGAGATGGGCGCGCTGGCCTCCCACTATCAGGAGGAGTACATCAACGGCCTGAGCTATACCGACGCGGAGCTGGAAGCCTGCTATGAGGCCGACAAGAACAGCTTCGACGTGGCCGATTACGAGTACATCGCCTTCAAGGCCACCGCCGCCAGCACCACCGATGCCGACGGCAACACCGTGGAGCCCACCGATGAGGAGAACGCCGCCGCCAAGAAGGCCGCGGAGGATGCCGCCGCTGATGCCGCCGAGCGCTACGCCGCCGGCGAGACGCTGGACGCCATTGCCGCCGACTACGAGGACATCGCCACCTACACCCATCAGGAGACCGGCGCCTACGCCAGCACCGAGTTGGCCATGTGGGTCTTCGACGAGGCCCGTGCCGCCGGTGACACCGATACGATCACCACGGATTCCACCATCTACTTCGCGCTGTTCCACAGCCGTGCCCGCCAGGACTACAAGGTGGTCAACGCCCGTCACATCCTCTTCCGTGCGGACGAGTCCACGCTGGACAGCACGTCCGAGACCTATGAGGCCGATCTGGCCACGCTGAAGGAGACCGCTCACAACGACGCCGAGGATGCCCTGAAGAAGTGGCAGGACGGCGGCGCCACCGCAGAGCTGTTCGCCCAGATGGCCAACGAGATGTCCGCCGATACCGCCGAAGGCGGCCTGTACGAGGGCATCACCAAGTCCACCAACTTCGTGCAGGAGTTCCTGGACTGGTGCTTCGCCGATGGCCGTAAGGAGGGCGACGCCGGTGTGATCGACAGCAGCTACGGTAGCCACGTCATGTATCTGGACAGCTTCGGCGATCCCTACTGGAAGGTGCAGGCCACCAACACGCTGAAGAACGAGGCGTACGACACCTGGCTGGCCGAGCAGAGCACCGCCGAGACCGTCACCGAGGGCTCCGGCATGCAGTACGTCGGCTATTAAGACACGATCCCTGTCAACAATTCCGAAGGACCGGCGTATGCCGGTCCTTCAACGGTTATTGCCATATTACCGCATATGAGAAACGAAGAATTTTTAAGAACGGAAATGATCCTGGGCGGCGAGGCCCTGGAAAAACTGCGCCGCAGCCATGTGGCGGTGTTCGGCCTGGGCGGCGTGGGCAGCTATGTGACAGAGGCCCTGTGCCGCGCCGGTGTGGGGGAGCTGACCCTCATCGACGGCGACACCGTGTCCGTCACCAACATCAACCGCCAGCTCTACGCTCTCCACTCCACGGTGGGCCTTCCCAAGGCGGAGGCCGCCGCCGCCCGCTGCCGGGACATCTGCCCCGACACGGTGGTGCACCCCATCGTAGGCATCTATGACGCCGCCCACCGGGAGGACTTCTTCACCGCCCGGTATGACTACATCGTGGACGCCATCGACCTGGTGAGCTGCAAGCTGGACCTGATCGGACAGGCGCGGCAGCGGCGCATCCCCATCCTGACGGCCCTGGGCACCGGCAACAAGCTGCACCCGGAGCTACTGACCATCACCGACATCGCCAGGACCTCCGGCTGTCCCCTGGCCCGCGTCATGCGCAAGGAGCTGCGCGCCCGGGACATCCACCACCTGAAGGTGGTGTTCAGCCCCGAGCAGCCCGGCGAGACACAGCAGTTGGAGACACCGCCTCCGGGACGGCGCAGCGTCCCCGCCAGCGTATCGTGGGTGCCCTCCGTGGCGGGCCTGCTGATGGCGGGTACAGTGGTACAGGATCTATTGAACGAAGGAGGACTGATCCCATGATCCTATTGGGTTCTCTTGTCAACGGCGGCGCCATCGTGGTGGGCGGCCTGGTGGGCATGTTCGCCGGAAAGCTGCTGCCGGAGCGGCTGCGGACTTCCGTGATGGCGGCGCTGTCGCTGATGACCATCGGCATCGCGGTGCCGGGCCTGCTGAAAAGCGCCAACGCCCTGATCCCCATCATCTCCATGGTCATCGGCACCATCATCGGTGAGCTGCTGAACATCGACGCCGCCGTCAATAAGCTGGGCGAGAATCTGCAGAAGCGGTTCTCCGGCAGCCGCGTCACCGAGGGGTTCGTCACCGGCTCACTGGTGTTCGCCATCGGCGCGCTGGCCGTTATGGGCCCGCTGCAGAGCGGCCTGCAGCACCAGCACGATCTGCTGTTCTCCAAATCGGTCATCGACGGCGTGGCGTCGATCGTGTTCGCCTCCACCCTGGGACTGGGCGTGGCCCTGTCCGGCCTGATGGTCTTCGCGGTGGAGGGCTCCATCGCCCTGCTGGCCTCGGTGGTGGCGCCCTATCTGGGCGAGGCGGTGGTCAACGAGATCACCTTCGTGGGCTCCCTGCTGATCGTGGGCATCAGCCTGAACCTGCTGGGCATCACCAAGCTGCGGATCCTGAACATGGTCCCGGCGATCCTGCTGCCCATTTTACTGTGCCGGTTCATGTGATCGCGCTTGCAAAACAATTATTTACTTATAGAAGAGAGGGATATTTATGACCTACGGATTCATCGGCACCGGCAATATGGGCGGCGCGCTGGCCCGTGCCGCCGCCAAAACGGTGGAGGTACGCAGCAGCATCGTGCTGGCCAACCGCACCCCGGAAAAGGCCGCGCGGCTGGCCGACGAGATCGGCGCCTCCGTGGCGGATAACCTGACCGTCGCCCGTGAGTGCGACTACATCCTGCTGGGGGTCAAGCCCCAGATGATGGCCGGGATGCTTGCGGAGATCGCGCCCGCCCTGAAGGAGCGCACCACCCCCTTCGTGCTGCTGAGCATGGCGGCGGGTCTGACCATCCAGCGCATCCGTGAGATGGCGGGCGGCGACTATCCCGTCATCCGCATCATGCCCAACACCGCCGTGGCGGTGGGCGAGGGCGTCACCATGTACTGCTGCTCCGACAACGTGACGGAGGCCCAGCGGGAGGGCTTTGTCTCCCTGCTGCACTGCTCCGGCCTGCTGGAGGAGCTGGAGGAAAAGCTGATGGACGCGGGCAGCGCCGTGGCCGGCTGCGGCGGCGCATTCGCCTATCTGTTCCTGGAGGGACTGGCGGACGGCGCGGTATACGCGGGCCTGCCCCGTGCCAAGGCCCAGCGCTACGCCGCCCAGATGCTGCTGGGCGCGGCGAAGCTGGCACTGGCCTCCGACGACCACACCGGCGCGCTGAAGGACGCCGTCTGCTCCCCCGGCGGCACCACCATTGCAGGTGTCCGGGCACTGGAGGAGCATGGCTTCCGGGCCGCCGCCATGGACGCCGTCATCGCCGCCTATGAGCGGACGAAGGAGCTGGGCTGACGCCGGTTCCACAAAAATAAACAACCATTCAGAAGCAAAAACACCGCCCGGATGGGCGGTGTTTTTCGTATGTATCGCTTACTTTCCGTAGAGCTGGTAGATCAGCCAGTTCAGGAACCGGGCGGGCAGCACCTTCGTCAGGAAAACGAAGAATTTATAGTCGATGCGGGTGGCGTACAGGGGGTGGTGATTGCCCTCGCGGCTTGCCACGGCGGCGATGTAGCGGCCCACCTTGGCGGGATCCATGCCGGTCTGCTCGTCATGCTCCATCCGCTTCACGCTGCGGCCGATGCGGCCCTGATAGATCTCATCGCCGTCGATGATCTTCTCGCGGGCGGCGGTGAAGCCGGTTCTGATATCCCCCGGCATCACGGCGCACACGGTGACGCCGAAGGGCCGCAGCTCGTTGGCCAAGGCCATGGTATAGGCGTTGATGGCGGCCTTTCCGGCGCTGTAATACGCCTGGAAGGGGATGGGCACCGGGGCGGCCACGCTGCTGATGTTGACGATGCGGCCCCTTCCCTGCTGCCGCAGGATGGGGATCACGCAGCGGTTCATCCGCACCATGCCGAAAAACAGGGTGTCGAACAGCCGCTGAGCCTCCTGGGTGTCGGTAAACTCGATGGCGCCGGAGATGCCGAAGCCCGCGTTGTTCACCACCAGGTCAATGCGGCCCTCCGCCGCCATCACCTGATCCACGGCGGCGCGCAGCGTCTCCTCCCTGGTGATGTCCGCCACGATGTGGGGGATGTCCGGCATGCCCTCCGCCCGGCGGCTCAGCTCATAGACGGTCCAGCCGCCCTCCTGCAGGGCCAGCGCCGTGGCGCGGCCAATGCCGGAGGTGCCGCCGGTGACGATGGCGACTCTCTTATCCATGGCGCTTCACCATCACTTCCGCGATGATATCCATGGCCTCGTCCAGCAGCGCCTCGGTGTGGGAGGCCATGTAGCTGGTGCGCAGCAGGGCCTCGCCCTCCGGCGTGGCGGGGGGCAGCGTGGGGTTCACATACACGCCCCGGTCGTAGATCTCCGCCGCGGCCTCCAGCGTCCAATAGGTCTCGTAGGTGTACAGTGGGATGATGGGGGTGGGCGCCTCCAGGGCGCTCTCCCGGATCTTGATGCCCCGGTCGGTGAAGCCCTTGCGGGCGTACAGGCTCAGATCCCGCAGCCGCTCCGGCAGCTCGGGGTGAGCCTCCAGATACCGCAGAGCCGCCAGCGCCGTGGCGCAGTTGGCGGGCGGAATGGAGGCGGAGAAGATGAAGGGACGGGAAGCGTGGCGCACGAACTCCGCCACCTCGGCGGAGGCCGCCATATAGCCGCCCAGGGACGCCAGGGACTTGGAGAAGGTGCCCATGTAGATGTCCACCTGATCTTCCAGGCCGAAATAGCTGGCGGTGCCGCGGCCGCCCTCGCCCAGCACGCCCAGGCCGTGGGCGTCGTCCACCATGACGCGGGCGCCGTACTTCTTGGCCAGGGCGCAGATCTCCGGCAGCTTGGCGATGTCGCCGCCCATGGAGAACACGCCGTCGGTGACGATCAGCACGCCGTTCTTGCCGTCGATCTTCTGCAGGATGCGCTCCAGCTCCGCCATGTCGTTGTGGCGATAGCGCAGCATCTTGCCGTAGCTCATCTGGCACCCGGCGTAGATGCTGGCGTGGTTCTCCTTGTCGCAGATCACATAGTCGTGGCGGTCCACCAGGGCGGAGATGATGCCCACGTTGGACTGGAAGCCGGTGCCGAAGGTGACCACGCCGTCCTTCCGCAGGAACTTGGCCAGCTCCGCCTCCAGCTCCAGATGCAGCTCCAGCGTGCCGTTGAGGAAGCGGGAGCCGGAGCAGCCGGTGCCGTACTGCTCCAGTGCTTTCACACCGGCCTCGATGACCTCCGGCTGGATGGTCAGGCCCAGGTAGTTGTTGGAGCCCAGCATGATGCGGCGCTTGCCCTCCATGGTGACCTCCACATCCTGTCGGGACTGCAGGGCGTGGAAATAGGGGTATACCCCCTTTTCCTTCAGCTCGCCGGCCAGGGACGGGGCATAGCATTTTTCAAAAATATCCATTGTGCCTCCTTGTGGCATGTAATAGTGTTTATTATATAGGATACTTCATTATACCGATTTGACAACACTTTGTCAATTTGCTTTTTCCGTGCCGCAAACGCTGGCAAAAAATGGAATTCTATCCTTTGCCGCCGCTGCCTGTTTTTAACGGGCATAGCGGAGCAGTTTCGACAGAAAATAACCCCGTCACCGGTGACAGATCCGGCAAAGCGCAGCCTGCGCTTTGTCACGAAAGGGTGATCAATTTGTATGAGACGCGAAAAAAACGATGGTTCTCCCTTCTCTTCTCCTGTCTGCTGGCGTTTTCCCTTATCACCCCCGCGTGGGCGGCGGAAGGAGAGCGCACCCTGATCCCGCTGGGCAAGGCGGTGGGCATCAAGCTGTTCGCCGACGGCGCGCTGGTGGTGTCGCTGGAGGGCAGCGACACCCTGAAGGTGGGCGACCTTCTGCTGAAGGTCAACGACACCAGGGTGCAGTCCACCGAGCAGCTTCAGGCGCTGCTGCAGCAAAACGGCAGTCTGCCGGTATCCATGCAGGTGCGGCGGGGTGAGCGGCTGGTCACCTTCACGGATACGCCCCAGTGCGGCAGTGACGGCGTGTACCGCCTGGGTGCGTGGATCCGTGACAGCATGGCGGGCATCGGCACCCTGACCTACTACGATCCCCAGACCGCCAGCTACGGCGCCCTGGGCCACGGCATCACCGATGTGGACACGGCCCAGCTCATGAGTCTCAGCAGCGGCTCCATCATGGAGACCACGGTGAAGGCGGTGAAGAAGGGCCAGCGGGGCGATCCCGGTGAGCTGAAGGGCGACTTCACGGTGCAGCGTGACGTGGGCACCCTGACGGCCAACACCAACGGCGGCATCTTCGGCAAGGTGGCCGACAGCAGCTTTATCGACGGCGCCCAGGCCATCCCCGTGGCCGCGGCCCGCGAGGTCAAGTGCGGTCCGGCCACCATTCTCTCCACCGTCAACGGCAGCCAGACGCGGGAGTATCAGGTGGAGATCCTGCGGCTGTACGGCAGCGGCACGGATACCCGCAACCTGATGCTGCGGGTGACGGATCCCCAGCTTCTGGCCGCCACCGGCGGCATCGTGCAGGGGATGAGCGGCAGCCCCATCCTGCAAAACGGCAAGCTGGTGGGCGCCGTGACCCACGTTCTCATTGACGACCCCACACGGGGCTACGGCATTTTTATGGAAAACATGCTGAACATGACGGGATGACAGGAGGCGACCCACATGCGGTCTTTGCTGATCCGCGACACCACCCGTGAGGAGCGGGAGGAGATCGTCCGCCGGGCGCTGAACGCCTGCGGCGGAAGCTGCGACGGCTGCAATGGCTGCGGCAACTCCGGCGGCGGCCGGATCGAGGCCATTTACCAGCCCTATATCGACGGCGAAAAGGAGCTTGCTCAAATCAACGAGGAGTACTCCGCCAGCCGCCGCCTGATCCGATAGCTTCAACGACGATCCTATTCCTATCTAGAGTATGGCGCGGCATATGCCGCGCCATACTCTTTTTCCGCTGAGGAAACATCTGCTTGACCTTTTTCGGCGCAGACCGTATAATGAAAAATACGACACTGTCCGAAAGGAGGCGATCATATGGCCGGGCAGGATCTGCTCCTGTCGCTGCGTGAGGGACATCCCCTGACCCTGCGGCAGCAGACAAAGCTGACGCTGCAGCTCAGTATTCCCGCCATTCTGGCCCAGATCTCCTCCATCGTCATGCAGTACATCGACGCGTCCATGGTGGGCCGGCTGGGCCGAGACGCCTCCGCCTCCATCGGCCTGGTGGCCTCCAGCACATGGCTGTTCGGCGGATTGTGCCGGGCGCTGGTGGTGGGCTTCTCCGTGATGGTGGCCCAGCGCATCGGCGCGTGCGAGGAGCGGGACGCCCGGAATCTGGTGAAGCAGGGCCTGTTCTCCGGCATCGCCTTCGGCCTGCTGCTGGCGGCCATCGGCGCCGCCATCTCCGGCGGACTGCCCCACTGGCTCCACGCGGACAGCGCCATCTGTCCCGACGCGTCGGCGTATTTTCTGATTTTTGCCCTGTCGCTGCCCTTTGTGCAGCTCAACCGTCTGGCGGCGGGCCTGCTGGAGGCCAGCGGCAACATGCGCACGCCCAGCGTACTGCTGGTGCTGATGTGCGGCCTGGACGTGGTGTTCAACGCCGTGCTGATCTTCCCCACCCGGCAACTTGGCGCCCTGACGCTGCCGGGTGCGGATCTGGGCGTGGCAGGCGCGGCACTGGGCACGGCGCTGGCCGAGGCGGCGGTGGGCATCGTCCTGTGCATCTGCCTGCTGCGCTCCCCCATGCTGGGCCTGCGGAAGGGCGAGCGTCTGCACTTCGTTCCCGCCCAGCTCCGGCGCGCCGTCCGGCTGGGCGCGCCTGTGGCCATCGAGCAGGCGGTCATGTCCAGCGCCCAGGTGGTGACCACCCGCATCATCGCCCCGCTGGGCACGGTGGCCATCGCCGCCAACTCCTTCGCCGTCACCGCCGAGGCGCTGTGCTACATGCCCGGCTACGGCACCCAGAGCGCCGCCGTCACCCTGATCGGTCAGAGCGTAGGCGCCAAACGAAAGGATCTGGTCAATCGTCTCGGCTGGGTCACGGTGCTGCTGGGGATGAGCGTTATGCTTCTCTCCTCCGCCGTTATGTACATCCTGGCCCCGTGGATCATCGGCATGCTGAGTCCCGACGCCCAGGTGGTGGCCCTGGGCACCCAGGTGCTGCGGATCGTGGTGTTTGCCGAGCCGCTGTTCGGCGCGTCCATCGTGGCCGCCGGTGTGTTCCAGGGGGCGGGCAGCTCCCTGCTGAGCTCCGTGCTGAACTTCACCAGCATGTGGGGCGTGCGCATTACGCTGACGCTGCTGATGGTGCCCCGCTGGGGGCTTCAGGGCGCGTGGATCGCCATGTGCATCGAGCTGTGCTTCCGGGGACTGCTGTTTCTGTTCTTCCTGTGGCGGAAGAAATGGCTGCCCCGCGACCTGCGGGACGCCGCGTAGGTGGTTTCCTTGCCCTGCGGGGCGATGTGGGCATCGCCCCCTACAACAGGTACGATAGAATCCCGTAGGGGCCGATGCCCACATCGGCCCACACGACAGCACCGCAAATGTTTTTCACCGCGCCCCTGTCCCACCAAATCCTTTACTTGACATTCACCCCGTTTTTCGGAATAATAAGAGGGAAAAACCACCCAAAGGAAGGCAACTATGGACGAACGCAAGGCCACCATCGCCAGCAATCTGATCCGGCTGCGGCTGGCCGCCGGGATGACCCAGGCGGAGCTGGGCGAAAAACTGAATTATTCGGACAAATCCATCTCCAAATGGGAGCGGGGCGACGTGACCACCGACGTGTTCGTGCTGATGCAGATCGCCGAGATCTTCGGCGTGGACGTGGACTATCTCCTCAAGCCCCACAACGAGATCGAGCCCGCCATCTACAACAAGCCCGCCAACGAGGCCACCTATACCACCAACATGATCACCCTGGTGACCATTCTGGGCATCTGGACGGTGGCGCTGTTCGTGTTCGTGATCCTTTGGATCTGCGGCATGGTGGTGTGGCTGGTGTTCGTCTACGCCGTGCCCGTGTCGCTGATCACGTTTCTGGTGCTGAACTCCGTGTGGAACGGCGGCAGGAAGAACCGGTACATCATCGCCGCCCTGGTGCTCAGCATCATCGCCACCGTGTATCTGACCTTCCTGGGCCGCAACCTGTGGCAGCTCTGGCTGATGGCCATCCCGTCGCTGCTGCTGGTGTTCCTGGGGGCACGGGTCTACCGAAGCGCCCAGAAACGCTGAAAAACCGTCACTCTACTGGGAGTAGAATCGCTCTATCATGGCGATTTTACTCCCGTTTTTTTCGTAGAGTGCCTCTCGTCAGCCGTAGGTTGGCTTTTTCCGCCCGGTGACGTATACTGGTCACAGTCCGAGACGGGCTGCAATACCAACCACAACGGAGGAACTCTCATGGCATCTTACGCACTGACCTGCTGCTCCACAGCCGACCTGACCCACGAGCATTTTGCCGCCCGTGATATTCAATACGCCTGCTTCCACTTCACCCTGAACGGCGAGACCTATCCCGACGATCTGGGCCAGTCCATCCCCTTCCCCATCTTCTATCAGGCCATGGCCAACGGCGCCGAGACCAGCACCTCTCAGGTGAACATCTCCCAGTATCTGGACCTGTTCACCCCCATTCTGGAGAGCGGCAGGGACATCCTGCATGTCTGCCTGTCCTCCGGCCTGTCCGGCACCTATAACTCCGCCACCAGCGCCGCCCTCATCGCCCGGGAGCAGTTCCCCGACCGGAAGATCTACATCGTGGATTCCCTGGGCGCCTCCTCCGGCTACGGCCTTATTATGGAGACCCTGGCCGACCTGCGGGACGGCGGCATGGACATCGACACCCTGCACCAGTGGATCGAGGAGAATAAGCTGCGGATGAACCACTGGTTCTTCTCCACCGACCTGAGCTTCTATGTGAAGGGCGGCCGCATCTCCAAGGCGGCGGGCTTCATCGGCGGCGTGCTGGGCATCTGCCCGCTGCTGAACATGGACGAGCAGGGCCACCTGATCCCCCGCGCCAAGATCCGCTCCAAGAAGAAGGTCATCCAGGAGATGCTGCTGCGGATGGAGCAGTACGCCGACAACGGCCTGGATTATGACGGCAAGTGCTTTATCTCCCAGTCCGAGTGCTACGACGACGCCCGCGCCCTGGCCAATCTCATTGAGGCCAAGTTCCCCAAGCTGAACGGCAAGGTGGAGATCAACTATGTGGGCACCACCATCGGCAGCCATACCGGCCCCGGCACCGTGGCCCTGTTCTTCTGGGGCCGCGACCGCAAGCTCCCTCTGCTTTGATCGATTCTTTCAATATCTTCCTCTCCCCTTTGCATTGATCCCCTTCCCTGTGAAGAAAGGCCGCCCGGTTTGGGCGGTCTTTCTTCGTTATGGAATACTTTTCCGCGCCGTAAGCAAAGTAGCGGAGGAGGGGCTGAAAGCCCCTCCTCCGCGCGCAAAGCGGGATGGTGTTTTTACTGGATCCCCTTGACGGTATAGCCCGCGTCGGTGACGGCGGCGCGGATGGCCTCGTCGGTCACGTCGCCCTCCACCACGGCGGTGCCCGCCGCCAGATCTACGGTGGCCTTCACGCCGGGCAGGGCGTTCAGCGCCTTCTCCACATGGGCCACGCAGTGATTGCACATCATGCCCTCGATGGTCACGGTCTTTTTCATGGTCGGTTCCTCCTCATTGTCTTTGTCAGCAATATTCTCTGTCGCCGCCGTACTGGCGGCGCTGGATACAGGCTTGGTCTTCGGCTTCCACAGCCGCAGGCGCAGGGCGTTGGACACCACGCACACGGAGCTGAGGGACATGCAGGCCGCGGCGATCATGGGGTTCAGCAGCAGGCCCAGCGCCGGGTACAGCACGCCCGCCGCCACGGGGATGCCCACGCTGTTGTAGAAGAAGGCCCAGAACAGGTTCTGCCGGATGTTCCGCAGCACGGCCCGGCTCAGCTCGGCGGCGGAGGCCACGTCGGCCAAGCTGCTCTTCATCAGCACGATATCCGCCGACTCGATGGCGATGTCGGTGCCCGCGCCGATGGCAAGGCCCACGTCCGCCTGCACCAGGGCCGGGGCGTCGTTGATGCCGTCGCCCACCATGGCCACCAGTTGGTCCTCCTTCTGGAGCTTTTCCACGCAGGCGGCCTTATCCTGGGGCAGCACCTGGGCGATGACCTGATCCACGCCCACCTGGCGGGCGATGGCGTTGGCGGTCTGGGTATTGTCGCCGGTCAGCAGCACCACCCGGCAGCCGGAGCGCTTCAGGGCCGCGATGGCGGCGGCGCTGTCAGGCTTCACGGTGTCGGCCACCGCCAGCATGCCCAGCAGCTTCCCCGCCTCGGCGAAGTACAGAACCGTCTTGCCGTCGTTGGCCCACGCCTCAGATTGGGCGGAAAACGGTGCAATATCCACCCCATTCTGGTGCATAAAGGTACCGTTTCCGGCGAATATTTTCTGCCCGTCCAGCACCGCCTGCACACCGCCGCCGGGGACGGCGGTGAAATCCGTCACCTCGCACAGGGGGATGTGCCGCTCCTGGGCCGCCTCGGTGACGGCCCGGCTGAGGGGATGCTCACTGGGCTGCTCCACGCTGGCCGCCACGCAGAGGAGTTCCTCCTCCGTGACGCCCTCCGCCGCCAGACAGTCAGTCAGGCGGGGCTTGCCCTCGGTGACGGTGCCGGTCTTATCCAGCACCACCGTATTCACACGGCCCATCAGCTCCAGGGACTGGGCGGATTTGATGAGGATGCCGTTCTCCGCCGCCTTGCCGGTGCCCACCATGATGGCCACGGGCGTGGCCAGTCCCAGGGCACAGGGGCAGGAGATCACCAGCACGGCGATGCCCACGGAGAGGCAGAACTGGACGCTCTGCCCGCCCACGAAGGCCCACAGCAGCGCCGCCGCCAGCGCGATGGACATGACCACCGGCACGAACACGCCGCTGATCTTGTCGGCCAGGCGGGAGATGGGCGCCTTACTGGAGGACGCCTCCTCCATCAGCTTCACGATCTGGGACAGGGTGGTATCCGCGCCCACGCGGGTGGCCTCCAGCTCCAGATAGCCGCTCTGGTTCACGGTGGCGGAGGTGACGGGGTCGCCCACAGTCTTCTCCACCGGCAGGCTCTCGCCGGTGATGGCGGACTCGTCCACCGAGCCGCTGCCGGACACCACCACGCCGTCCACGGGGATCTTGCCGCCCTGGCGCACCACCACGATGTCACCCTTTTGGATGTCCTCCGCCGCCACGGTGACCTCCACGCCGTTGCGCTTGACAACGGCGCTGTCGGGAGCCAGGGCCAGCAGGGCGGAGATGGCGTCAGTGGTCTTTCCCTTACTACGCTCCTCCAGATACTTGCCCACCGTCACCAGTGCGCAGATCATGCCCGCCGACTCGAAGTACAGCTCCGGCATGCCGGACACCTGTCCGGCGGCAAGACGCACCATCTCGATGAGGCTGTACAGCAGTCCCGCGCTGGCGCCCAGCGCCACCAGCGTGTCCATGTTGGGGCTGCGGCGGAAGAGCTGGGTGAAGCCCACGGTGAAATAGCTGCGGTTCAGGATCAGGATGGGCACGCAGAACACCAGTTGGGAAATGGCATGGGTCAGGTGGCTGGCCGTCAGGAAGCCGGGCAGGGGCAGGCCCATCATGTGGCCCATGCTGATATAGAACAGGGGCACCAGGCACACGATGGACCACACCAGACGGCGGCGCATCTTCGCCAGGGCCGCGTCCTGCTCCTTGTGGACATCCTGCTTCACGTCGGACGCCCGTTTGGCGCCGTAGCCGCCGCTCTCCACCGCGGAGATGATCTGCTCCGCCGTCACCTTTTCCGGGTCATAGTCCACCAGCATGGTGCCCAGCATCAGGTTCACCACCGCACTGTCAACGCCGGGCAGTGCGCCCGCCGCCTTTTCCACATGGGCCGAGCAGGCCGCGCAGGTCATGCCCGTCACCACAAATTTTTCTTTCATCACGCCGCCTCCTTATTTCATCAGCTTTTGCAGCGTGGTCACCAGCTCGTCGATGACCGCGTCGTCCCCCTG
>CAKTZN010000027.1 GCA_934635545.1 uncultured Oscillospiraceae bacterium
TGCTTGCGCAGGCGGGCCAGCTCCTCGTTGTCGCCGCCCAGCGCCGTGATGCGGTTCACCGCCGCCAGATCAGCGGCCGCCATGGGCTGCTCCTTGCGGGCGCCGCACTCGGTGCAGATATAAGTCTTGCCGTCATAAGCAACGCTGCTGCTGCCGCAGACAGCGCAGCGGATCGTCTTGGTTACCAGAGCCATAATTCAATTACCTCCTTGAGATTCCATGTATATTCGTGTGTTTCTTCGACGCGTCTCGTTCAACTGTCCCTATCATAGCACAGTCTTTTACATTTGTAAAACGCATAATCGTACTTGCAACTATGAGGAAAAGTATGATATAATGTCAGAAGAAACGAGGTGGCATCATGAGCATTTCCAAATACCAGATCTTCCTGAAAACCGCCCAGTGCGGCAACTTCTCCCGGGCGGCCCGTGCCCTGAACTTCACCCAGTCCGGCGTCAGCCACGCAGTGCAGGCGCTGGAGGACGAGCTGGGCGTGACCCTGCTCAGCCGCAACCGGGGCGGCGTGGTGCTGACGGCGGATGGCCGCGCCCTGCTGCCCCAGATCGAAAAGCTCTGCGCCGCCCACCACGCCCTGATGCAGTCCGCCGCCAGCCTGAAGGGCGTGGACGCGGGCCTGGTGAAGGTGGCCACCTTCTCCAGCGTGTCCGTCCACTGGCTGCCCTCCATCCTGCAAAGCTTCGGCGAGCGCTATCCCAACATCGAGTTCGAGGTGGTCACCGGCGACTTCTACGACCAGATCGAGGAGTGGATCCTCCGGGGCACGGTGGACTGCGGCTTCCTGCGCCTGCCGTCGGTGAAGCACCTGCAGACCTATCCCCTGCACCGGGAGCAGCTACAGGTCATCGTCCCCTGCGGCCACCCGCTGGAGCACGCCGCCCCCTTCCCCCTGGACGCCCTGGCGACAGAACCCTTTATCCAACTGGAGGAGGGCGAGGACTACGAGATCGTGGCGGCCTTTGACAAGATGGGCATCCGCCCCAACGTGAAATACACCGCCCGCGAGGACCGCACCATCCTCTCCATGGTGTCCAAGGGGCTGGGCATCAGCCTGCTGCCGGAGCTGATGGTGCGCCACAGCCCCTACCCCGTCACCGCCTGTCCCCCGCCCATGACCTTCCACCGCGATATCGGCATCGGCGTCAAGGATGAAAAGGCCCTGTCCGCCTCCACCCGCCGCTTTGTGGACTACGTCCGTACCTGGGTAGCGGAAAACGGCGACCGGTAAGTGCAAATTCCCTCTTGCAATTTGATGGGCTGTGTGCTATATTGAGTTTGTGAATCAAATAACAGGACGGCGTGCCGGTCTTTCCGGCAGCGGAATGGGGTGAGATGCCCCGCGAGAAGGTCACTGTGATGCCCCCGTGTCAAAGCGGCGGGATAAGTCAGATACGTCATGCGCCGCCCCTGGGCTTTCGCCATTCCCGAAGCCGAAGCGAAAAGTGTGTATCGACGCACGGTCTGCTTTGGCCGTGCGTTTTCTTTTTGCAAGCCGAACGCGGCAACGCGCCGCAGCTTTCCCATAGAACGGCAGGAGGGGTTTGCCGGCCCCTCCTGCCCATCCTCACATTTTACTCTCTTACATTTTCTACCCTTTCAATATCCCCCCCAAAAGCAGCATGGCCTCCCGATTTTTGACCGGGAGGCCATGCTGTTTTCTTCATGTGTTCAGATTTTCCTTACGCCTTTCCCTTCGTCAGGATCACCGAGCTGATCAGCGCCGTCAGCGGCACCGACAGTATCACGCCGATGCTGCTGGAGATACTGCTGACCACCTCGATGGTCAGGTACGCCGAGCTGATGAGCTGATAGGGACTCAGGCCCAGTGAATAGAGGTAAATAATGAGGGCAAAGCCGCTGCCCAGGAAGGCCAGGATCAGCGTGTTGGTCATGGTGCCCACCATGTCCCGGCCGATGTTCATGCCGGAGCGGAACAGCTCCTTCGCGCCCCGATCCGGCGCGACAGCATGCACCTCCGTCAGCGCCGAGGCGATGCTCATGGCCACGTCCATCACCGCGCCCAGGGCGCTGATGACGATGCCGCCCACCAGAAGGCCCCGCATGCCGATGGGGGTGCCCGTCTGCCGGAGCTGCAGAAGGGGCTCCACATCCGCCAGCCGCAGGCCGTCCACCCGTGCCAGGCTCTGGGCCGCCAGGCCGAACAGCAGCGCCAGCGCCGTTCCCGCGATGGTGCCCAGCGTGGCGCACACGGTCTTGCGCTGCACGCCGCCCAGGATCACCATGGTCACCACCGTGACATACGCGCACACCAGAAACACCGTCAGCAGCGTGGGCGCACCTTTCATCAGCAGCGGGATCAGTATCCAGAACAGACACACCAGCGTCATGGCCAGCGCCACCAGCGACTTGGCGCCCACCTTGCCGCCCACGGCCACCGTGGCGATCAGGAACAGCGCCACGATCACCGCCAGCACTGGCAGACGGTTGTACTCATATACCGTGGCGGTGTGGGTGCCGTCGGCATAGGTGGAGATCAGCAGCGTCGCCCCGTCGCCCACCTTCAGTTGTCCGCCGTACAGCGGCCCCACATAGCCGTATACCTGCAAGGTCTCGCCCTTGTACTGGCCGGTCTTCACCTCCGCCAGCAGAAGCTGCTCACCCCGCAGGGCGTTGTCCGCCGTGGGATCCACGAACGTGTTGTCCGACAGCACCGCCGTAATCACGGCGTTTTCATACTCGGCGTATTCCGCGGCATCGCTGGGCGCGGTCTTTTCCGGCGCGGCGACGGCGCGGACGGCGATAAACAGCACCAGCGCGGCGGCCAGCACAAGGCAGCTCACGCGGTTTTCCCGCCACCATTGGCCCGGCGTGGGCCGTAAAGCGCTCTTTTTCATCCGGAAGTCCTCCGTTTTTCGTTTTTACCAGCATAACAAGTTCGCCGCCCGATGTCAATACCGGTCCGCCGCAGCGCCAAAGCATGACAAAGGTTTTACAAAAATGGTGATTTTAGGGGTGGCTTTTGCCGGAAGGATATGGTACAATGTAGCCATCAACTCGAAAGGTCTGCTCCGGTTTTTGGCACTATCCACGATTTGGGACAAGTTTCGCCTGAGATTCGGCACACAGCAAACCCCTCCTGAATTTGTGGATCGCCGTCCGCCTGCCCTGTGCAGGTGGGGCGGTTTTTCTGTCTGTATCAGAAAAGCGACCGTGCCGGGCCCGGACCGGCCAAGTAGGAAAATGAGACGGGAGGTTTATGAATGAAAGGACGAACAAGCAAGCGGATTCTCTCCGCGCTGCTGTCACTGGTAATGCTGCTGTCGCTGCTGCCGGTGGCCGCATTCGCCACGGAGACGGCAACAACGGCGACATGGACGAAAGTCACGTCCGCCCCGGAAGATTGGTCGGGCACTTACCTGATCGTTTCCGAGGGTGATAAACTTATTTTGGATGGCTCTCGCGACAAGCTGGATGGCGAGGGCAATAAGATTGACGTGACTATTGCCGACGGCACAATCACTGGCGACTATGCCAAATATGCCTTTACCATCGCTTCGATGGAAGGCGGCTATTCAATCCAGTCTGCCAGCGGAAAGTATATTTCCGGCACGGCAAATAAGAACGCATTAAATAGCAATGCTGCCGCTGTACTGAATACCATTGCAATGAGCGACGGCAATGTGATCATTACCAGCAACAATACAACACTGCAATACAACAATGCAGCCACAAACGGTACTCGTTTCCGCTACTACAAGAGCCAGAATCAGCAGCCCATCGCTCTTTATGCGCTCACCGCCACCGGCGGCAGCGAAACAGAGACCGTAGCCGCCCCCACCGCCAATTATCCGAACGGCAGCGATCTGGAGATCGGCACTCAGATTGAGTTCACCTGCGAAACCGAGGGTGCCACCATCCAGTATCACACCGGCGACGGCAACTGGGTGAAATACACCGCCCCCATCCCGGTGAACGCCAATACAGCTTTCACTGTGAAAGCTGTCAGCGCCACTGGCGCTGAGTCCGATGCGGCCACCTTCACCTACACCGCCTACAAGCTGGTGGACAAGTACGTCAAGGCGGACACCATTGCCACCGGCGACAAGGTGATCATCTACAACACGGGCAATACCAGCGCTATCAGTGCTACCATGAAGGGCAGCTACTACCTGACCCCTGTGACCGCCACCGTGGCCGAAAATGCTTTGACCGCTGATGACATGAGCGCCATCGTCTGGACGGTCACCAAGAACGACGACGGCACCTATACCTTCGCGCAGGGTGAAAATACCCTGACCATGGGCACCAACAACGGCAAGTTCAATCTGAACCTGACCAGTGACGGCGCCACCAACTGGGATCTGGAAGCCATCGGCACAGGCGGCGCGTACACCATGTCCGGCAACGGTGTCACCGGCCAATACGGCAAGGTGTACATCGAGTACTACGCAAAGTACACCGAGTTCTCCGCCTACTGCACCAGCACAGATCGTCTGTCCGAAAAAGACTTCGGCATGACGTTCTTCAAGCTGACCCAGGAGAAGCAGCCCGTGGACGGCGAGACCCCTGCCGGGACCGTGGCCGCCCCCACCGCGTCCCCCGCTGCCGGTGAGATCGACAAGGGCACCAAGGTCACCTTCTCCTGCGCCACCACAGATGCGACGATCCTCTATAAGACCACCGGCGATTACACGACCTACACTGGCCCCATCACGGTCAATGAGGACACCACCTTCACCGTCAAGGCCACCAAGGACGGCATGAACCCCAGTGCCGAGGTCACCTTCATCTACACCGTGAAGGCCGAGGCCGGTGACAAGTATGTCCTGGCGGACACCATCGACACCGGCGACCAGGTCGTGATCTATTACCCCAAAGACAAGAAGATCATGACCACGGAGGGCTACACATACACCAATAAAAACACCGGCAAATCCAAGGATGAAATGGTAGCCGCCGGCGCCACCGTGACCGGCAGCGAATTGACCACCGCAGCCACCAATGCCGCCGTGCTGACCGTCACCAAGGACGCCAACGGCAAGTATACCTTCACCACCGCCGACGGCAGGCACCTTTATATGGACGGCACTCATGTGCGTCTGGTGAATACTGCCGACGCCAACACCCTGTTCCAGTTGGAACCCGCCACCAACGGCTGGTTCATCAAAGCCGATACGGCGCAGGTCAGCAATAAGGCCCAGTACCTGGAATACTTCGGTGGCTACTTCACCGTATTCGGTATGAGCAGCAATACGGCGATCTACACCTTCCAGTTCTACAAGCTGGCCCGGGCCACCGACCCGGTCTCCGGCCTGCAGGACGGCGATAAGGTCGCCATCTACAACGATGCCAACGCCATCGCCATCGGCACCGCCGCTTCCGGCAGCAACCTGACCGGCGTGGCCACCACGCTGGACGGTGAGCTGGTAAAGTCTGCCGCCGGTATGGCAGAATTCACCGTTCGCGTCAACGATCAGAATCAGTTGACCTTCGTCTGCGACGGCAAGTATCTGACGTCTGCCCAGACTGGCAAGGGTCTGTCTCTGGCGGCAGCCGAGTCCGACTACAGCCTGTGGGTGGCCGAAGCGAATGGCAGCGGCTTCTATCTGAAGAATGTCAATGCCCAGTTTAAGACCAATGCGCAGTACCTTCAGGTGTTCAACTCCAACTTCTCTACCTTCGGTCTCGGCACCGGCGGTGACAACTATACCGTGACCTTCCGCAAGATCGCCGCCGACACCCCCGACACCGGCGATCTGCCCAAGGCTGGCGACCAGGTCGTCATCTACAACGCCAACGCCAATGCCGCGCTGGCCGCCCAGGACAAAAACCCCGACAGCCCCTCCATCACCAAGTCCGGCGCTGTCGAGCTCACTGACGACGGCAAGCTCGCCAAGGGCAACGGCGCCGCCGTGTTCACCGTGGAGCAGAGCGGCCAGTATCTGCGCTTCAAGAACGAGACCTACGGCTACCTGTGCGCCAACGGCACCGGCAACAACGCCTTCTACAGCCAGGCCGTCAGCGAGGACGCCGACTGGCTGGTACGCACCTGCTCCGGCGGCGTGGGCGGCTTCGAGATGGAGAGCCGTACCGCCAAGTACAAGGGCTACAGCCAGTGGCTGGAGTATTACAGCGACAGCTTCAAGGTGTATAGCATGGACAAATCCAAGGTCACGGATTACACCATCTACTCCTTCCAGTTCCTGCCCGTGGCGGACGGCGTGCGTATCACCAACGACATCGTCAACCAGCCCGCCGTGGACTTCGGCACCGTGCAGCCCGCTTATGTGGGGCAGGAATATGCGCTGACCTTCACCGTGGACGCCCCCTTCGGTGTCAACGGCGACATGACCGCCAAGCTGGGTGAAAAGACGCTGGACGTCACCAAGGATGAGGATGGCGTCTACACCGCCGTCATCCCCGTGGAGGACGTGACCGGCACCGAGCTGACCGTCACCGTCACCGGTACGGACAACCAGGGCATTGCCATCACCGGCGAGGCCAAGATCGAGGTCAAGGACGAGCCTTCCATCACCGATCCCTTCCCCGCCAAGGGCACGGAGACCGGCGATGACAAGCGTCCCGTCATCGGCGCCACCGTCGTCAACGCCGGTGAGGATCCCACCGTGACCATGACCGTCAACAACGCGGCCGTGACACTCGTCAAGGGCGACAACGGCAAGTACACCTATACCCCCACTGCGGACATGTCCGATGGCCGCGTGACCGTGACCATGACCGTCACCCGCGCGAATGCTCCCACCAAGACCGCCACTCTGAGCTGGTTCTTCACCGTGGGCGAGGCCCAGTATCAGATGTACTTCGGCCAGCTCCACTCCCACACCCAGTATTCCGACGGCTCCGGCTCTCTGGAAAGCGCGCTGGCCTATGTGAAGTCCCTGCCTGAAAGCGCCAATGTCCAGTTCGTGGCCTTCACCGACCACTCCAACTACTTTGATAAGAGCGGCGCCGCCAACCCCGAGGGTGCGCTGTATGACATGAGCCTCGCCACCGAGTACAGCCAGAGCACCTGGAGCTCCTACAAGAGCGCCATCGATGCCTTCAACGCCGAAAACAACGGCATTGTCGCCATCGGCGGCTTCGAGATGACCTGGTCCGGCGGCCCCGGCCATATCAACACCTTCAACACCCCCGGCATCGTCTCCCGCAACAACTCCACGCTGAACAACAAGACCGATGACGCCGGTATGAAGGCCTACTACAAGTTGCTGAGCCAGACCGAGGGTGCGGACTCCATCAGCCAGTTCAACCACCCCGGCAAGACCTTCGGCAACTTCTCCGACTTCTCCTATTGGGATGCCATGATCGACACCCGTATGTACATGGTGGAGGTCGGCAACGGCGAGGGCCAGATCGGTGCCGGCGGCTACTATCCCAGCTATGAGCAGTACATCATGGCCCTGGATAAGGGCTGGCATGTGGCCCCCACCAACAACCAGGATAACCACAAGGGCAAGTGGGGCAACGCCAACGACGCCCGTGACGTTATCATCACCGACGACTTCTCCGAGGAAGGCATCTACGCGGCCATCCGCGCAAGACACATGTACGCCACCGAGGATAAGAACCTTGAGGTGACCTACACCGTCAACGGTAATCTGATGGGCACCATCATTGAGGATATCCCCGCCGAGCTGGATATCAGCATCACCGTCAGTGATCCCGATGCCAGCGATTCCATCAGCAAGGTAGAGCTCGTGGCCAACTCCGGCCGCGTCATCAAGGCCTGGGATACCGCTGCCGAGCTGGCCTCCGGTGAGCTGTCCGCGACCCTGGCGCCCGAGTACAGCTACTACTTCGTCCGCGTCACCGAGGGTGACGGCGATCTGGCCGTTACCGCTCCCGTCTGGGTGGGCGATACCCTGAAGCTGGGCATCACCAGCACGGAGACCAACTCCGCCACCCCCGTCACCGGCGAGGAGCTGACCGTCACCACCACCCTGTTCAACAGTGAGGCCACCGACGCCACCGTCAAAACCATCACCTACTCCATCGGCAGTGAGGTCATCGGCATCGACGAAAAAGGCTATACCCTGCCCGCCAACGGCACGCTGCCCATCGACTTCAACTACACCCCCACCTCCGCCCGTGTCGTGACCATCACGGTCACCGCTGTCGTGGTGCAGGATGGCAAGGAGTTCACCTTCGCCAAGGATATCACCCTTGACGTGCTGAACGCCGACTCTCTGGTCTACATCGGCATCGACGCCTCCCACTACAACGAGTATGTGAACGGCAACTACAAGGACAACATGGGCAACTTCAGCGCTCTGGCCGCGGAGTACAGCATCCGCACCGTGACGCTGAGCACCAGCGAGGAACTGATCGCCGCCTGCTCCAACCCCAAGTACAAGGCTCTGATCTTGACCGCGCCCAGCCGCCGTGACGGCGACGATACACTGCGCAATCCGTACTCGAACTATACCGATGATGAGATCACCGCCATCAAGGGCTTCAATGAAACCGGAGGCACCGTGATCCTGACCGGCTGGTCCGACTACTACGAAAGCTACAAACACTCTTTCCCCTTCCCTGCCGAGGATCACATGGCCGCCCAGCAGAACCGCATCCTCTCCGCGCTGGGCTCCAGCCTGCGCATCAGCGATGACGGCACGCTTGACGACACGCTCAACGGCGGTCAGCCCCAGCGTCTGTACTTCAGCACCTACAACCTCGACCACCCGCTCATGAACGGCGTCGAGTTTGACCCCGATCACCCGAATGACGTGCTCTACACCGAGCGTTTCAGCCAGTACGGCGGCGCGTCCATCTACGCGGTGGGTGCTGACGGCACCCTGCCCGCCACCGTCTCCCCCATGGTCTACGGCCATGCCACCACCGTCTCCAAGGATCAGGACAGCGACGGTCTGGGCGGCGCGAATACGCCCAAGTACACGGTAGCCGAGAATGACAGCCGCCTGCTGGTCATGGCCACCGAGCAGCTCAGCGGCAAGGGTCTGATCGTTGTCTCCGGCGCGGCCTTCCTGTCCAACTTCGAGGTACAGGCAAAGGTGGAGGACAGCGGCGCAGAGAAGAACTACTCCAACTATAAGATCTGCGAGAATCTGCTCAACCTGCTGAACCCCACGAAGATCAGCACGGTCGCCGAGGTGCAGGCCGAGCCGGAGGAGGGCGTCAAGTTCACCATCGAGGCCATCGTCACCTCCAACGCCTCCGGCTATGATAAGGACACCGCCTTCTTCGACTGCATCTACGCGCAGGATGACACCGCCGGCATCAACTGCTTCCCCGTGGCCGGCAACTTCAAGGTCGGCGACAAGGTCCGCATCACCGGCACCACCAGCTCCTATCAGGGTGAGCGCCAGTTGTCCGTCAGCTCCATCAAGAAGATCGGCGAGGCAACGCCCATCGAACCCACGAAGGTCACCGCCGCGCAGGTCACCGACGGCAGCGTCCTGGGCAGCCTGATCAAGGTCAGCGGCACCGTCACCAAGATTGAAGAAGCCGACGGCCTGGTGCAGACCATCATGGTAAAGGACGCCGCCGGCAACGAGTGCCGCATCTTCATCGACGGCTACATCACCATCAACAAGGCCATCCAGGATCTGGCCATCGGCTGCAAGATCGAGGCGATCGGTCTGGCCTCCTACGACGACACCTTTGTCCTGTCTGACGGCACCGCCGTAGCGCCCCGTATCCGCATCCGTGACCGTGCCGATATCATCTGCACCAAGTCCGGCACCAGCGGAGACTGCAGCCACGTCTGGGGTGCTTGGACGACTGTCAAGGATCCCACCTGCACCGAGACCGGCTCCAGGTCCCACACCTGCAAGCTCTGCGGCTATGTCGAGACCGGCTCCATCCCCGCCACCGGCCACGACTATGTGAACGGCAAGTGCAAGGTCTGCGGCAAGCTGAAGCCCACCAGCTCGCAGCCCACCGTCAAGCCCGCCACCCCCGTCAAGTCCGGTGCCACCGCTGACACCAGCAACATGGGCCTGTGGCTCGTGATGCTGAGCCTGTCCCTGTTCGGCTCCGTCACGCTGCTGCGCAGCAGAAAGCGCCGCGCGTAAGGCAAAAGCGGTAAGTATTCCCCATCATACAGCACAAACCCCGCCCTCCGGCATACGCCGGAGGGCGGGGTTCTTATTCTGTCGTCTTTCAGTTCTTCGGCACGAACAGCAAATTCTCGTCCACCTGGATGTCGAAGCCCTCCACCTGCCCGTTGGCGGTGTACTGCCACATGTCGAACCGGTAATAGAAGTCCGGATAGCTGTTGTAGTCCGCCACCCACAGGGAGTAGTCCGCCAGGCGGCTCAGGTCATAGTGGTAATATCCCTGCTGGCGGTTGATGTACACCCCCGCCTGATAGCCCGCCGCCTCGATGGTCTGGCAGAAGGCCACGGCGCTGTCCGTCAGGTTGGCGTAGTCATAGCCGTTGGTGCGGGAATCCTCGGCGCTGACCGGCTCCCAATCGAAGTACACCGGCAGCTCCAGCGCCCGGCCGTCCAGCCGCTCCAGCACATACTGTGCCTCCTCCCGGCCCTCCTCCGCCGTCAGCGCCTGGGAGAAAAAGTATACCCCCGCGTCGATCCCGGCGGCGTGTGCGCCCTCCAGATGGCTGTCAAACAGATCATCCGGCTGCAGAACGCCTTTGCCGTAGCCCCGGAAGCCCAGCCGGATGACGGCGAACCCCACGCCGCTCTCCGCCGCCGCGGCCCAGTCCACGTTCTTCTGGAACACCGACAGGTCGATGCCCCGCCGGACGGTGAATTCACTGCCCGCGTACCAGGGCCGCTCCTCCAGCGTCACGAACTGCCACCGGTGCAGAGGGCTGGCGGCGAAGTTGTCGTGGGGCGTCAGCCACACCATGTTGGCCCCGTCGTTGACGTAGATCTGTCCCGCGTGGGGATCCGGCGTCTCCCGCTGGGCCGCGGGCCGCAGTGAGCGGTACACCAGCACCAGCAGCACCGCCGCCGCGGCTGCCGCCAGCATGACAGCCAGCACCACCGGCAGGATGCTTCTTCTCTTTCGTCTCTGTCTCGTCATGGCCGCCATCTCAAGCCTTCGCCTGCATCTGCCACAGCACCTGCTGGGCAAAGTGCCGGGCCCGCCGGGCCTTCTCCTCGTCCATAAAGGCGGTCTGATAGCCCAGATGCCGTTCGCCGTACAGTCCCAGCCACCGGAGATGGGCATGCTTGCAGGTACGGCGCAGGGCCTCCTCCCACAGGTCGGCCCCCTTCTCCACCCGATAGCCGCAGGTGGTGATGGCCGCCACCGCCTTGCCCTCCCACAAGGAAGGCCCCTTCTCGTCGCCGTAGTACTTGCACAGGGCGTAGATGCAGCGGTCCAGCGCCGCCTTCATAGGCGCGGTGCAGCTCCACAGATAGATGGGGCTGGCCAACAGCAGCAGGTCGCAGGCCAGGATCTCCTCATAGATACCGGTCATGTCGTCGTCAATGACGCAGTTGGGGCCGTCCCAGTCCCACTGGCAGCCCCGGCAGGCCATGCAGGGGCTGATGGCCTCGTCATAGAGGGAATACACCACAAAGGTGTTGCCCGCCGCCTGCCACTCGTCCAGAAACTCCGTCAGCAGCGCACGGGTGTTGCTCTGGCCGCCCCGGGGTGAACCAAACAAAACGCAGCATTTCATGGCCTTCTCCTTTCACTCGCGCTCAAAAATGTGGATATCGAATGCCGCCGTGGTGGTCAGGGACGCCAGCGCCGCCAGACGCTCCTTCCCCGCCCGGGGCGTTTTCCAGCAGTAGGGCGTCATACCGAACAGCGCCTGGATGTCCTCCTGGCAGGGCAGGGTGATGGTGTCCCGCACACGGGCGATGGTCACATACTGAAAGCCCTCATAGGGCGTCTCCCCCGTCTCGTTGCGATAGGGCCGGTCGTACAGCACCTGCTTCATCTCCCACAGGTGCTCCGCCGCCGGAACGACGTACAGAAAGTGCCCGCCGGGCTTCAGCACCCGCCGGAACTCGTCAACGGCCAGCGGCGAAAAGCAGTCCAGCAGCAGATCCACGCTGCCGTCCGCCAGCGGCAGATGATAGGCGCTGGCCACGGCGATCTCTGCCTGCCGCACCTGCTTTGCCGCCCGCCGTGCCATGTCCTTGGAGATGTCGATGCCCGCCAGCCGGGGCTCCTTCCCGGCGTTGGCCAGGATGCTCCAGATGGCGGCGGTATAGTACCCCTCGCCGCAGCCCACGTCCAGCACCGCCGGGGCGTGGCGGGTATAGGTCAGTGCGATGTCGCACAGGGCATCCCGCAGAAAATCATAGTAACCCTTGGCGAGAAACGCGCTCCGCGCGGCGGTCATGGCCTTGTCGTCGCCGGGGGACTTGGAGTGCCGCTGGTTCACCGGCAGCAGATAGGTATAGCCCTCCTTGGCGATGTCAAAGCAGTGCCCGTTGGGACAGTGATAGCGCTTCTCCTCCCGTTCAAGAGGCGCGCCGCACACGGTGCAGCGAAAGAGACTTATCATCGTTCCTTACCCTCCGGCACCGTCACGTCGTGGATCCACCTGCCCTTCCGGATGCGGAAGAAGCACAGCGGCACCTTGATCAGGGACTCCGCCTGGATGGCCGCCGCCACCCACCAATAGGAGCTGTGCAGCACCAGGGCGAACAGCGCCGTCAGCGGCAGCGCCGCCAGCCACTGGGGCGCGATATCCAGCACGGCGGAGCAGAACACGTCGCCGCCCGCCCGCAGTACGCCGGTGACGGCGGTGATGGAATAGGCGTGCAGCGGGATGGACGCAAAGCCCGTCACCGCCAGCGCCGTGGCGATCCGGGCCGTCTCGCCGTACAGCTCAAACAGCGGGAACACCACCGGCTGGAACAGCAGCGGCACCAGTATCAGCGCGCATGCCGCCAGCGCCGTACCCACCAGGATGGTGACCCACAGCAGCGTGTGGCTCAGATCCAGCACCTCCTCGTGGCTCTGCCCCTCGCCGATGGCCTTGCCCACCATGACGGCGGTGGCCGCGCCCAGGCCGAAGCATACCACCAGGAACAGCCGGTTCAGGTTGCCCATAACGGCATATGCCGCCAGATACTCCACGGAATTGACCGTATAGCCCAGGATCACCGTCAGCATACTGTTGCCCAGACCCCAGAGAAGCTCATTGCACAGCACCGGCGAGGAATATTTGATAAACCGGCGGCACATCTCCCATCCGGGCCGGAAAAAGGCCTTCAGGTGCAGGGGCATGGTTCTGCTGCGCAAGGCGCAGAACAGACACACCGCGAACTCCGCCACGCGGCTCAGCAGCGTGGCCACAGCCGCGCCCTCCACCCCCAGCATGGGGAATCCGCACTTGCCGAAGATCAGCAGATAGTTCATGCCGGTGTTGATCACCGTGGACATGCCGAACAGCTTCATGCCGAA
>CAKTZN010000028.1 GCA_934635545.1 uncultured Oscillospiraceae bacterium
GCGCCCTCCTGCGACCCCTACGGCAACGCCAACGGCTACAGCCGGGACGATGACGACGGCATCGCCTGCGGCTCGCTGGGCTATGCCCGCACCGACGCCAAGTATGCCGACAACGTGATCATCATCACCAATCATCTGGTGGCCTATCCCAACGCGCCCTGGGCCATCCCGGAATACGATGTGGACTATGTGGTGCTGACCGACGACATCGGCGACCCCAAGGGCATCATGTCCGGGGCCACCCGCTACACCAAGGATCCCAAGGAGCTGCTGATCGCCAAGACCGCCGCCAACGTCATCGAGGCCACGGGGTATCTGTACGACGGCTTCTCCATGCAGATGGGCAGCGGCGGCGCGTCTCTGGCCACCGCCCGCTTTCTGCGGCAGAAGATGATCGACCAGGGCATCCACTGCCGCTTCGCCCTGGGCGGCATCACCGGACAGATCACCGCCATGCACGAGGAGGGCCTCATCGACCGCGTGCTGGACGTGCAGAGCTTCGATCTGGACGCGGCGCTGTCCCTGAAAAACAACCACTTCCACCACCAGATCGGCGCCACGTACTACGCCAGCCACATGATCAGCGCGGCGGTGGATCAACTGGACTTCGTGATCCTGTCCGCCCTGGAGATCGACACGGACTTCAACGTCAACGTGCTGACCGGCTCTGACGGCGTGATCCGCGGCGCCATCGGCGGCCATCCCGACACCGCCGAGGGCGCCAGCCTGTCGGTGGTGGTGGCGCCGCTGACCCGGGGCCGCATCCCCACCATTGTCAAGCACGTCAACACCGTGGTCACCCCCGGCGAGGTGGTGGACGTGGTGGTGACGGAGCAGGGCATTGCCGTGAACCCCCGCCGCCCCGACCTGAAGGAGAAGATCGAGGCCGCCGGACTGCATGTGTTCACCATTGAGCAGCTCCAGCAGCGGGCCGAGGCGCTGGTGGGCGTACCGGAGCCCATCCGCTATAAGGACCGCATCGTGGGCGTGGTGATGTACCGGGACAACACCATCATCGACGTGGTGCGCGAGATCGACGAGGATGCGTGAATTACTGCTTTGCAAGGCCGTCCCCCCGCAGTGGGGGGCGGCCTATGCCGCTCTGCTGGCCGAAGGCGGCCTGCGGGATGAGGGACACACGGACATCACCGCCCTGCTGACGGAGGACGGCGCGCTGCTGGGCTGCGGCTCGTTGGGCGGCAAGGTCATCCGGCAGGTGGCCGTCTCCCCCGACGCCGAGGGGCAGGACGCCTGCGCCCGGATCGTGACGGCGCTGGTGAATGAGGCGGCGGCACGGGGCGTACCCTTCCCGTTTCTGTTCACCAAGCCGAAGCATCTGCGGCTGTTCCGCTCGTTGGGGTTTTACCCCGTGGCGGAGACGGCGGACATGGTGATGCTGTGCCGCCGCCGGGACGCGCTGGCGCGGTTTCTGGCGCCCCTGCCCCGGTGGCAGGAGGGCGTTACCGGCTGCGTGGTGTGTCACGCCAACCCCTTCACAAGGGGGCATCTGCACCTGATCGCCACGGCGGCAGTGCAGTGTGACCAGGTGCTGGTGTTCGTGGTGGCGGAGGATGGCGGCCCCTTCCCCGCCGACCACCGGCTGGCGCTGGTGCGGGAGGGGACGGCACACCTTGGCAACGTGACCGTATGTTCCGGCGGCGATTTTCTGGTGAGCCGGGCCACCTTCCCCGCCTATTTCCTGCGGGACGAGCAGTCGGAGGAGGCCCGGTGCGATCTCGACCTGACGCTGTTCGGCCAGCACATCGCCCCGGCCCTCCACATCACACAGCGGTTCGTGGGCGAGGAGCCCTTCTCCCCCACCACCGCCGCCTATAACCGGAGAATGAAGGAAATGCTCCCCACTTACGGCATTTCCGTCACGGAGATCCCCCGTCTGGAGGGCATCTCCGCCACCGCCGTCCGCCGCCTTCTGGCGGAGGGGCGGCTTGCCGACATCCAACCACTTGTACCGGAGACCACCTATGCCTACTGTGAACGTCACTTTGGAGGACATCCTCCGCGCCCGTGACGGGCGGGCGGACGCCCAGCGGCGGCTGCTGCACAGCCATCGCCTGCCGCTGGTGTCCTTTACCATGAATATCGCCGGGCCGGTGAAGTCCGCGCCGCTGATCGAGCTGGCCTTTGACGCGGGGCTGGAAGCCCTGTATGCCGCGCTGGGCCGGCCGGTGGCGGCGGAGATCATCCGGCCTGCCACCGGGTGCGAGGCGCTGCTGGTGTATGACCGTCCGGCGGCGGCGCTGAAGGACGCCTGTCTGACGCTGGAGGCCGCCGCGCCTATCGGGCGGCTGTACGATCTGGACGTGCTGGACGTGGACGGCGGCAAGCTGTCCCGTCCCGTGCCGCGCACCTGTCTTATCTGCGGCGGGCCGGTGACGGTCTGCTCCCGCAGCCGCGCCCACGGGCTGGATGCCATCGTGGGCCGCACCAACGAAATTCTGGCGGATTTCGCCGCCGGATATCTGGCCGGTCTGGCAGCAGAGGCGCTGACGGAGGAGGTGCGCCTGACGCCCAAACCGGGGCTGGTGGACGAACGCAACAACGGCGCACACAGCGACATGGATCTTCCCCTGTTTCTGCGGAGCATCGACGCGCTGACGCCCTGGTTCCGCCGGATGGCGGCGCTGGGGATGGCGGGCGCGGATGCCGCCGCCTTACAGGCGGCGGGGCTGGAGGCCGAGGCCGCCATGTTCCGGGCCACCGGCGGCGTCAACACCCACAAGGGGGCGCTGTTCTCCTTTTCGGTGCTGCTGGCGTCGCTGGGCCGGTGCCTCACAGATGGCGGCGATGTATTCGACCGGAGTGCCGCGCTGACGGCGGCGCTGCTGCCGCCCCAGGGCACCAACGGCGCGGCGGTGGCGCTGCGCCATCAGGTGGGCGGCGCACGGGCGGAAGCGCTGGCAGGCTTTCCCACCGGGCGGCAGGCCGCCGCGGTGCTGCGGGAGAGCGATCCCCTGGCGGCGCTGCTGTGGCTGATGGCCCACACGGAGGACAGCAACCTCTATCACCGGGGCGGCACCGAGGGTGCAGCCTTCGTCAAAACGCGCTCCGCCGCCATACTGGAAGCGCCACCGGAGCGGCGCATCGCACTGACACAGTCTCTGGACGATACCCTCATCGACCGGTGGCTCAGTCCCGGCGGCTGCGCCGATCTGCTGGCGCTGGCGCTGTTTCTGGCGCGGTGTGGGGATATCCCCGCACTTTCCGGCTTTTTGCGGGCAAAAGGCTTGCAATCCGGCGGCCAACAGCGTATAATATAGGTCTGGTTTTTACCGGAAAATACAACCTATAAGGAGTGTGAGACAATGACCGAGGAAAGAAAGACCAATACCCCCGAGACTGAGGCGGTAGCGGAGAGCAAAAACTTTATTCTGAACTTTATCGACGAGGACATCGCAGAGGGTGGTCAGTTCCAGGGAATGACCGTCCACACCCGTTTCCCGCCGGAGCCCAACGGCTATCTGCACATCGGCCACTGCAAGGCCCTGTGCATCGACTTCGGCACCGCCGAGAAGTACAATGGCCTGTGCAACCTGCGCATGGACGACACCAACCCCGCCAAAGAGGACACCGAGTATGTGGACGCCATCCAGCAGGATATCCACTGGCTGGGCTTCGACTGGGGCGACCGGTTCTTCTACGGCAGCGACTATTTCGAGAAGGACTATGAGTACGCGGTGGAGCTCATCAAGAAGGGCCTTGCCTACGTCTGCGAGCTGACGCCGGAGGAGTTTAAGGCCAACCGCGGCGACATCGGCATCCCCGCCGTGTCCCCCTACCGCGACCGTCCCATTGAGGAGAACCTGCGGCTGTTTGAGAAGATGAAGAACGGCAAGGTGGAGGAGGGCAAGATGACCCTCCGCGCCAAGATCGACCTGGCCAGCGGCAACTTCAACATGCGCGACCCCGTCATCTACCGCATCCGCTTCATCAACCACCACCGGCAGGGCACCAAGTGGTGCATCTTCCCCATGTACGATTTTGCCCACCCCATTCAGGACGCCCTGGAGGGTATCACCCACAGCCTGTGCTCCCTGGAGTATGAGGAGCACCGTCCCCTGTACGACTGGGTGGTGAACAACGTCTCCATCCCCTACCACAAGCCCCGGCAGATCGAGTTCGCCCGCCTGAACATCGACCACACCGTCATGTCCAAGCGGAAGCTGCGCAAGCTGGTGGAGGAGCACTACGTTTCCGGCTGGGACGATCCCCGGATGCCCACTCTGTGCGGCCTGCGCCGCCGCGGCTACACCGCCGCCTCCATCCGCAATTTCTGCGAGATGATCGGCGTGGGCAAGACCCCCAGCGTCATCGAGTACGGCACGCTGGAGCACTGCCTGCGGGAGGATCTGAACGCCACCGCCGAGCGTACCATGGCGGTGCTGCACCCCGTGAAGCTGACGGTCACCAACTATCCCGAGGGCAAGAGCGAGACCTTCTCTGTGGAGAATAACCCCACCGATCCCACCCAGGGCACCCATGAGATCACCTTCTCCCGCCATCTGTGGATCGAGGCGGACGACTTCATGGAGGTGCCCGTGCCCAAGTACAAGCGCCTGACCCCCAACGGGCTGGAGTGCCGCCTGAAGGGCGCATATCTGGTGAAGTGCACCGGCTGCGTGAAGGACGAGAACGGCAACGTCACCGAGGTGCTGTGTGAGTACGATCCCGACTCCCGCGGCGGCGATCCCGCCGACGGCCGCAAGGTGAAGGGCGCCACCCTCCACTGGGTGGACGCGGAGAACTGCATGGACGCCGAGGTGCGCCTGTACGACAATCTGTTCTCCGACGCCACGCCGGACGGCCCCGACAAGGACTTCCTGGACTGCCTGAACCCCGGCAGCCTGACCGTCCTGACCGGCTGCAAGGTGGAGTCGGAGATGCGCAAGGTGGCTGCGGAGTTCGACAAGCAGGAGAACCGCACCGGCGTCAACGCGCCCACGTTCCAGTTCATGCGGGTGGGCTATTTCTGCCTGGATAACCGGGACTCCACGGCGGAGCATCTGGTGTTCAACCGCAGCGTGTCCCTGAAGGACAGCTTCAAAAAGTAGCAAACGGCCCTGTGCCGCCGGAAATGCCGCGGAAGCGGCATTTCCAAAGCTGCGCGGTTAGCGTTATCTAACCACATAGCGCGGCACAGGACAGGAATTTTGATATGGAGGTATCTATTATGGTTCAGATCACATTGAAAATCGACGGGATGGCCTGCGGCATGTGCGAAAGCCACGTCAACGACGCGGTGCGCGCCAAGTTCCCGGTGAAGAAAGTCACGTCCTCCCACAGCAAGGGCGAGACGGTGATCCTCAGCGACGAGGACATCAGCGAGGAGGCCCTGCGGGCCGTTATCGAGCCCACCGGCTACAAGGTGCTGGGCTACACCAGCGAGCCCTATGAGAAGAAGGGCCTGTTCGGCCGCCTGAAAAAGTAAAAGTAAAAGTAAAAGTAAAAGTAAATCTTGTTTTCATATCCGCCGTGCCTTATACTGGTGACAGAGCATCACCGGAGGGCACGGCGGATGCCGTATGCAGGAGGATCAGATATGAACGATTTTATGACGCGCTTTTCCATCAACTGTCACAGCTCCATCCGCTGCGGCGGAGAGACGGTGCTGTGGTTCGACCCCTTCCGGGTGGAGGGCAATCCGCAGGACGGCGATGTGATCTTCGTGACCCACGAGCACTATGACCACTTCTCGCCGGAGGACATCCGCCGGGTGATGAAGGCCGACGGTGTGATCGTCCTGCCGGAGAGCTGCCGGGAGACGGCGCTGGTGGCGGGCTTTGCCGCCGGGCAGATCGTGACCGTGCGGCCCGGCGGAACGTATCAGGTGAAGGGCGTGGCCTTTGAGACCGTGGCCGCCTACAACATCGGCAAGAAGTTCCATCCCCAGGCCAACCGCTGGGTGGGCTATGTGGTGACGGTGGCGGGCCGCCGTGTCTATGTGGCAGGCGACACCGACGATACGCCGGAGGCACGGGCCGTCCGGTGCAACGCGGCCTTCCTGCCCGCAGGCGGCACCTATACCATGACGGCCCATGAGGCCGCGGCGCTGGCCAACGCCATCCGCCCGCAAGTGGCTGTTCCCACCCACTATGGCAGCATCGTGGGCGAGATGGCCGACGGCGACGCCTTTGCCGCCGCGCTGGACGGCGGCATCCGCTGCTTGAAGCTGCTGTAAGCCGGATAAACAGAAACGACCCCGGAGCATCTGTGATGCTCCGGGGTCTCTTTTTGTCGTTTTACCAATCCAGCTCCCAGGCAGTTCGCGCGTCAGGATCCGTAGATTGGCGAATGATCAACTCGCTGCCCAACTGGATCAGCATGCGGGCAGATGTGTCACCCTTGTCGCGTCGCTGAAACAGGTCAAAGGCACAACTGCCCATCTCTGTCTTGGGAACACGCATTGTCGTAAGAGAAGGCGTGATCAGCGAGGCAGGCACATTATCATTGAACCCCGCCACCGCCACATCCTCCGGCACACGGATGCCGCGCTCTTTCAAGCAATACAGCGCACCGATGGCCATCTGGTCGTTGCCGGCCACCACCGCGTCTACCCGCCTACCGCTGTTCAATATCTCGACCATGGCATCATAGCCGCTGCGGCAGGTGAAGTTTCCTTCAACGATCACCGCTTCATCCACAGAGATGCCGTTCAGCATCAATGCCGTTAAAAAGCCTTTCCGCCGGTTCTTGGCATGAAAATACTGGTTTGGTGCGGCAATATGGGCAAAGTGGCGATGTCCGCTCCGGATAAGGTACTCTGTCACCATGGCGATACCGTCGGCATCGTTGATCACCACCGCGTCCAGCTTGGGACTGATGGCAGTCTCCACACAGATGATACGCATGGGATCGTCCGCAAAATTCACCGCATGAAGGAAATCCAGATACTCGGCCGTTTCCGGCTTATCCACATCGGCGCAGGAATCCAGAAAGATACCGTCGAAGCCCTGGCCCCGCAGCAGATTGATAATGCGGCGCTCTCGCGCTACATTGCCTTTGGTACCAAAAACGCTGACGGTATAACCGGCGGCGTCTGCCGCGCTCTGCATACTCTTCAGCACATCCGGGAAGAAGATACTCGTAATGGACGGCACCAAAAACGCGATCTGCTGGGAGCGGCCCGTCTTCAGTTGGCGGCCAATGGGATTGGCCTCGTATTCCAACTGGCACACCGCGTCCATCACGCGCTTTTTCAGTTGTGGACTGACGGGCTTCTTCCCGCTGAGTGCGTTGGACACCGTTGAAATAGAGACCCCCGCACACTGCGCCACATCCTTGATCCCTACAGGCTTTGGGAATGTCTTTTGTGTCATCTGTACAATCCTTATCGAACTTAGTGATATTTTTGCTTACTTTCCAATTTACGACTTAATTATAGTCGTTCCACTGGAAAAAATCAACAGTGCCAGACGGATTTTTCGGATTTTTTTGGTAATCCCACCAAAGTGATCAATCCTTACGTTTGCGGGCATCCAGGAATACAGCTATGACGATAACTGCGCCCTTGACAATGCTCTGCATATTGGAATCGATCTGCAGCATGGTCATACCGTTCACCAGAATACCCAGGATCAGCGCGCCAAAGACTGTATTGATGACCTTGCCTGTACCGCCGGAGAAGCTGGCGCCGCCCAGGATCACGCAGGTAATGGCATCCATTTCGTAGGCGTTACCGACAGAGGGGTTGCCGGAGAGCATACGGGAGGTCAGCACCACGGCGGCCACACCGGTGCAGGCACCGGCGATCACATAGCCGATACCGGTGCACAGCGGCACATTGATACCGGACACCTTGGCGGCCACAGGGTTACTGCCAATGGCATAGATGGCGGTACCGAAACGGGTACGCTCAAGCACAACGTAAACAATGATGGCCATAACGATAAAGATCCACGCCGCCACAGGGATGCCTAGGAAGGAGGCACGGCCCATCTGCTCAAAGGACTTGTAAAAGCCATTGATATTCTTACTGTTGGTGGTCAGCAGGGCAGCGCCTCTTGCAATGGACATCATGCCCAGGGTCGCGATAAAGGAGGGCACGTTGCCGTAGGCAATGAAAAAGCCGTTGATCACGCCGGTCAGTGCACCGATGCCAATGGAGATCAGGAACACCACCGGGATCGGCAGTCCGGCCCGGACAGCCAGCGCCGCGAACACGCCGCACAGTGCCACCACCGAACCACCGGACAGATCCGTTCCGCCGCTGACGATGGGGAACATAATACCCAGAGCGATGATGCCGATGACCGACTGCTGCCGGATGATATTGGTCAGGTTACTGGCAGAGAAGAAGGTCCCGCCCTTCAGGATGGTCATAAAAAGGAACAGCGCCAGCAGAATGAAGAAGGGGCTGTACTCCTTGATGATGGTTTGCAGCTTACTGTTGCTTGTCAGCTTTATCTTTGTATTCACGATGTAATCCCTCCCTAAATCAATCCACAACGCCGGTGGCATAGCGCATGATGGTCTCCTGTGAGAAGTCTTTCCGCTCCACGAATCCGGTCAGCTCACCCTCGTGCATGACCAGGATCCGGTCGCTCATTCCCATGACCTCCGGAAGCTCAGAGGAGACCATGATCACGCATTTCCCCTGTTTGGCCAGGTCGCTGATCATGCGGTGTATCTCGGCCTTGCTGCCCACGTCAATGCCGCGGGTAGGCTCGTCAAAAATCAGTATCTCCGGCTCGGTCAGCAGCCAACGGCCGATCAGCACCTTCTGCTGATTACCGCCGGAGAGGTTGGAAATGATCGTCTCTGTGGACGGTGCCTTCACCGCCAGGGTCTCCTTGATATTCGCGGCAGATTCGCCGGTCTTTCTCTTCTGCACAAAGGGTCCCTTGCAGTGCTGGGGCAGTGCCGCCATCACCGTGTTGAGCCGGATGCTCAACGGCAGGAAACAGCCGCTCTGCTTACGATCCTCCGTTACCAGGCCGATACCGGCCCGGATCGCGTCCTTGGGTGTATTGATGGTCACCTCTTTACCATCGATATATATCTTGCCGGCGGTCTTTTTCCGGGCACCAAAAATGGTCTCCACCACCTCGGTACGGCCAGCGCCCATCAGGCCGGCCAGGCCCAGTATTTCGCCCCGGTGTACCTCAAAGCTGATGTTCTCAAACTCACCCTTGCGGGAGAGGCCCTCCACACGCAGATAGGTCTCACCGATCTGCGCATCCTCTTTGGGGAAGATGTTGGAGATGGTACGGCCCACCATCATGTTGATAAGGTCGTCGATCGTCATATCTTTCGCGCGATTGGTGCCGATAAAGCAGCCATCGCGAAAAACGGAAATGTCGTCAGAGATTTCAAATACCTCATCCATCTTGTGGGTGATGTAAATAATACTGACGCCCTGATCCCGTAATTTCCGAATTAATTGAAACAGCCGCTCCACCTCTACGCCGGTGATCGCGGAGGTCGGCTCATCCATAATGACCAGCTTGGCGTTATAGGAGACCGCCTTAGCGATCTCGCACAGTTGCTGCTTGGCTACGCTCAGCGCCCCCATCTTGGCATCAGGATCCACTGCGATCTCCAGGCTGTCCAGCAGCTTCCGGGTCTCGGCACGCATGGCGCGCTCATTTTTGATGGGGGTGCCTTTATAGCAGATCTCCTTGCCGAGGAAAATATTTTCATAGACCTTCAGGTCACGGACAGTGCTCAGCTCCTGATGGATCATAGCCAGGCCTTCGTCCAAAGCGGCGCGAGGTGTCTTGAAATGCACGTCCTTACCGTCAAAAATAATGGTACCGCTATCGCGGGTATAGATGCCCAGCAGGATCTTCATCATGGTGGACTTACCCGCTCCGTTTTCGCCCATCAGCGCATGAACCGTGCCGCGGCGGACATTGAAGCCCACATTGGTCAGGGCCGGTACGCCACTGAACGATTTATTGATCCCGCTGATCTGCAGAATGTAATCTGTTTGTCCCATGTATGTTCCTCCTCGCGTTGCAGGGTACGTACAATGGTTGCTCCCGCGAGGGAGCAACCATTGTACGCGAAGCAGAAGAAGTTTCTTGCGTCTTCTTGTTATGCGGTATGGAAGGTGCGCTCAGGAATTCCACATGCTGATGTACTCGTCGACGTTCTCGGAGTTCACCAGGATATCCTTCAGCACCACGTCGGCGGGCTGCTCACCCTTGCACAGAGCCAGGGCAGCATCCAGTGCCTCATAGGCCAGGCCGTGAGCATCGGCAAAGAAGGTCAGCGCCATGTCGCCGGACTTGACCTGCTCACAGCCCATCAGCAGACCGTCGATACCGGAGACGGCCACGCCCTCAACGCCGGCATCCTGCAGCGCCAGGATGGCGCCGATCGCCATCTCATCGCAAGCGGCCACGATCGCGTCAAACTCGATACCGGAGGTGATCCAGGTCTCAACGATCTTGTTGGCGTCGGTACGCAGCCAGTCGCCATCCTCGCGGGCCACCAGCTCACAGTTGGGATTGGCGTCCAGGACGGACATGGAGCCTTCCTCACGCTCGGAAGCCACCAGGGTACCCTCCGTACCAGCCAGGTAAGCGATCTTGCCAGCGCCGCCAATGTAATCGATCGTCGCCTGCATCTGATCCTTACCGGTTTCGATGCCATTGGCACCAACGAAGCAGTCAGCGCCGTCTGCATCCTGCTGCAGCGCCACATACTTGATGCCGGCGTCCTGAACAGACTTCATGATGGACAGAGATGCCTCGTAATCCACAGGCTTCAGGCAGATGCAGTCCACGCCCATTTCGATCCAGCCTTCCACAACGGCCATCTGGGTGGAAACGTCAGACTTGCCGTCGCCGATGAGGACTTCCACCTCAGGATGTTCAGCCGCCCATGCGTTGACATTGTCAATGACGGAGGAGACCCAGGTATCGTTCAGGTCGTTGACGGTATAGCCGATAACGTACTTCTTCTCGCCGTCAGCCTGATCGCCGCCGTTGTTGTCGCTGTTGTTGCCGCCGCAGGCCGTCATGCACAGCATCATAGCCAGGACCAGCAGCAGAGCCAAAACCTTTTTCATTTTCTTGTGTTCCTTTCTCTTTTTGTTTTTGAGTTGGTATTCTTCAAACAACCGCTTCCGACGGCATTGTCCGGACCGACGCCGCGGCTGTTCAAATACAATGGGGAACCTCAGGGGATCTCGTCCAGCTTCACCGGGCGATCCTGCTCCAAAGAGAGTTGGGCAGCACGGGCAATGCGGACAGCCTGGAGCCCATCATAGGCGGTGACAGGCGCCTCTTTGCCTTCGTTGACCATCTCAAAGAAGGTCTTTTGGGCGTTGACAAACGCGTTGGCATAGCGTTCCAGGAAAAAGTATACCGGCTTATCATAATGCACGCCCGCTTCATTGTGAATGCTGACCGTAGTCTCCGGCACATTGGAGACCTGAACGAAGCCCTTGGACGCATGCACCTCTGTACGCTGATCATAGCCGCAGTTGGACTGACGGCTCAGGTCGATAAGACCCACCGCGCCGCTGGCAAACTTCAGAACAGCCAGAGCCGTATCGATATCCCCCAGATCCTTCACCTTCCTGTCCACCAGGGCATTGCCGCAGGCATAGACCTCTGTGACTTCGGAGCCGGAGAAAAACCGCGCCAGGTCAAAGTCGTGGATCATCGAATCAAAGTAGATACCGCCGCTGGTGCGGATATAGTCATAAGGCGGCAGGGCCGGATCGCGGGAGCAGAGCTTGATGATCTGCGGTTCGCCCACCGCACCGCTGGCCACAGTGGCCTGCAGCTTTTGCTGATTCACATCAAAGCGGCGCATAAAGCCCATCAGGAACTTTACGCCGGACGCCTTAATGGCGTCGATGGCCTTGTAGATCTTCTGGATATCGGAATCCAGCGGCTTCTCGCAATAGATGTTCTTGCCGGTCTCGCAGGCCCGCATGATATACTCACAGTGGGTAGGTGTCGGAGAGCAGATGAACACGCAATCCACTTCGCTGTCCTGAAACACCACGTCGGCGTCCTTTCCGGTGTGCTCTACACCGATGGACTTGGCCCACTGCTCCGCCTCATCAGAGAGATAGGGATCAATAATATACTTGATACGCACCTGGGGCTGGTAGCGAACCAGCGCTTCAGCATGGACACGGGCGATCCGGCCCGCGCCAAAAATTGCAACAACATTCCGGTTCATAGGCTACCTCAATATTCTTCCGGATAGATGACGACCTTCAGGGCCTTGCCGGCGCGCAGCAGCTCCAGACCCTTTTCGTACTCGCTCAGCGGGAAGGTGTGGGTCACGATCTCCTCAAGGGGCAAGATGCCGCTCTCGATGATGCGGGCCGTCTTCTCAAAGTAGTACTTGCCCAGGAAGCCGCCGTAGATGCGGGCCTCCTTGCGGACGATATCCGCAAGCTGGATCTGGGGACGGGCCGTCTCGTCGTGGCCGAACATCACTACCTGGCCGCCGGGGCGGATCACGTCGATGGCATTCTGCAGCATGTGGCCCACGGCCTCGATGCTGTGATCCACGCCCAGGCCGTTGGTCTCCTCCAGGCACACCTTTACCAGGTCCTCCTTGGTGGGATCCACCACACGGGTGGCGCCGCACTTCAGAGCCTTTTCACGGCGGTACTCATGGGGCTCGGAAACGATGACCTTCGTGGCGCCGTTGGCCTTGGCCATGGCGGCGAACAGCAGGCCCATGGGGCCGGCACCCAGCACGCACACCGTATCACCGGCCTGGATCTTCAGCTTCTCGATGGCGTAGCCCACGCAGGAGAGGGGCTCGGCCAGGGCGGCCAACTGATAGGGGGTCTTGTTGTCGATCTTGTACACGGACTGGGCAGGCACGCAGGTGTAGCTGCACAGAGCACCGTCGGCAAACAGACCGCGGGTCACGCCGTGCTCGGGCCAAGGAGTATCCTGCTGGGAGTACAGGGTAGTACACTGACCGGGGCGGTCGCTGCGGCAGTTGTCGCAATGGCCGCAGGGGGGATGGGGATCCACGATCACCTTGTCGCCGGGCTTCAGGGACTTGACGGCAGAACCGACAGCCGCCACCTCGCCGCAGTACTCGTGGCCGAAGATAATGTCAGGCTTGGCAGGATGTTTGGGGGGATCCATCAGCACATGCAGATCCGTGCCGCAGATGCCAACGCCCAACACCTTGATCTGAACGTCGTCGGGATTCTTGATCTGAGGAACCGGTCTGTCCTCATAGGCGTATACGCCAGGCTTCT
>CAKTZN010000029.1 GCA_934635545.1 uncultured Oscillospiraceae bacterium
CCCCGACAGCACCGACGGCGGTCTGCGGGACGTGACGCTGACCATTCCGGACGGCCAGTGCGTGCTGCTGTGCGGCCGCAGCGGCTGCGGCAAGACCACCCTGACCCGGCTGATCAACGGCCTGATCCCCCAGTTTTTTCCCGGTGAGCTGACGGGCCGGGTGCTGCTGGACGGCGAGGATGTGTCCCACCTGCCCCTGTACCGCATCGCGGAACGGGTGGGCAGCGTGTTCCAGAATCCCCGCACCCAGTTCTTCAACGTGGACGCTGACAGCGAGATCGCCTTCGGGCTGGAGAACGAGGCCGTCCCCCAGGCGCAGATGGCCCACCGCGTGGCGGAGACGGCGCAGGCGCTGCGCATCGAGGATCTGCTGGGCCGCAGCATCTTTGCCCTGTCCGGCGGCGAAAAGCAGAAGATCGCCTTTGCTTCGGTCTATGCGATGAACCCGTCGGTCTATCTGCTGGACGAGCCCTCTTCCAACCTGGACATGGCGTCCATCGACGCCCTGCGGGAGCATTTGCGGCTCATCAAAGCCCAGGGCAAGACCGTCATCGTGGCCGAGCACCGGCTCTATTACCTGCTGGACGTGGCCGACCGGGTCATTTATCTGGAGGATGGCCGCGTGGCCGGTGACTGGACGCCGGAGCAGCTTCGTGCGCTGGGCGCGGCGCAGCGTCAGAAGATGGGCCTGCGGGCCATCGACCTGACGGAGGAGCGCCCGGCGCCTCTGCCGCCGTCTGACGCCGCGCCGGTGCTGGCGCTGAAAAATGTGACTCTCGGCTATCAGAAGCGGCCGGTGCTGGAGAACGTTTCCCTGCAGGCCGCGCCCGGCGAGGTCATCGCCGTGGTGGGACACAACGGCGCGGGAAAGACCACCTTCTCCCGTGCCCTGTGCGGCCTCCATCGGGAGAGCGGCGGCCAGTACCTCTGGAACGGCGTACCCCAGAAGCCGAAGCAGCGCATGAAGCGCGCCTATATGGTGATGCAGGACGTGAACTATCAGCTCTTTGCCGAGAGCGTGGCGGCGGAGTGTACCTTCGGCCTCCGCCATCCCGACACCGCCCTGGCGGAGGAGACGCTGGCGGCGCTGGGCCTGGCGCCGTACCGCGACCGCCACCCCAACACCCTGTCCGGCGGACAGAAGCAGCGGCTGGCGGCAGCCGCCGCCATGGTCTGCGGCAAGGCGCTGCTGGTATTTGACGAGCCCACCAGCGGCCTGGACTATGACAGCATGACCCGCCTGGCGGCGCTGATCCGGCATCTGGCGGCGCTGGGAAAGGTGATCCTTGTGGTGACCCACGACTATGAGTTCGCCTGCCGCGCCTGCACGCGGGTGCTGCACCTGGACGGCGGCACCCTGCGGGACGACCTGCCGGTGGCGGAGGAGACGGTCCCCCGTCTCCGGGATATTTTCAATGTGAGGTGAGGCTTGTGCCAAAAGAGAAAACCACGTTCGGCTGGATCTTTGCCTTTGCCGGACAGAAAAAGAAGCAATATATGGCCAGCGTGGCGCTGGCCGTGGCGGGCGCAGTGTTCCAGATGCTGCCCTTCTTCGTGATGGCGCGGGTCATCGACCGGCTGCTGGCGGGGGACCGTGACCTGCCCGGCTATCTGGCGGACTGCGCCGTGATGGCGGCCTTCTGGCTGCTGCGGGTGCTGCTGCATTCCCTGTCCACGGCCCAGTCCCACCGGGCCACCTTCGCCGTGCTGGCCAACATCCGCAAGCAGGGGCTGGAAAAGCTCGCCCGCATGCCCCTGGGCGATGTGCAGGCCCGGGGCTCCGGCGAGCTGAAGAGCATCCTGGTGGAGCGGGTGGACAGCATGGAGCCCACCCTGGCCCACGTCCTTCCGGAGATGAGCAGCAACGCCGCGGCGGCGCTGGCCACGCTGGTCTATCTCCTGTGCCTGGACTGGCGCATGGCGCTGGCCGCCCTCATCACGCTGCCGCTGGGCATGGTGTTCTTCGTGCTGATGATGGCGGGGTATGAGAAGAACTACGCCCGCACCGTGGCGGCCACCAACGCCCTCAACGACGCCGCCGTGGAGTACATCGGCGGCATCGAGGTCATCAAGGTGTTCGGCAAGGCCAGAAGCAGCTATGAGAAGTTCGTCGCTGCCGCCAGAGCGTGCGCCCGCAGCTATATCGACTGGATGAACAGGAGCAATTTCCACTTTACCTTTGCCATCAACATCATGCCTGCCACCCTGCTGACGGTGCTGCCCATCGGCGGCGCGCTGGTCAGGGCGGGCACCCTGGCACCGGAGAAATTCGTGCTGATCGTGCTGCTGTCCATGGGGCTCATCACGCCCCTCATCGGCTGCATGAAGTTCACCGACGACCTGGCCAAGGTGGGCACCGTCATCGGCGAGGTGACCGCTATCCTGACGGCCCCCGAGCTGTCCCGCCCGGAGACGGATGTGGAGACGCCGCAGGGCAGCACCGTGACGCTGCGGGATGTGCATTTCGGCTACGGCGAGAAAGAGGTGCTCCACGGCGTCAGCCTTACCTTCCGGGAGGGGACGGTCAACGCGCTGGTGGGCCCCTCCGGCAGCGGAAAGTCCACCATCGCCAAGCTGATCGCCGCCTTCTGGGATGTGAATAGCGGCAGCATCACCCTGGGCGGCGCGGACATCCGGAATATCTCCGCCGAACATTACCACAGGCTGGTGGCCTATGTGTCCCAGGATAACTTCCTCTTTGACGCCACCGTGCGGGAGAATATCCGCATGGGCCGCCCCGGCGCCACAGACGCCGAGGTGGAGCAGGCGGCCCGTGACTGCGGCTGCTATGACTTCATCATGGGGCTGGAGCGGGGGTTCGACACCCCGGTGGGCAGCGGGGGAGGCCATCTCTCCGGCGGCGAGCGGCAGCGGATCTCCATCGCCCGGGCCATGCTGAAGGACGCCCCCATCATCATTCTGGACGAGGCCACCGCCTATACCGACCCGGAGAACGAGGCCGTCATCCAGGAGAGCGTGGCCCGGCTGGTGCGGGGCAGGACGCTGATCGTCATCGCCCACCGGCTCTCCACCGTCGCCGACGCCGACCAGATCGCGGTGGTGAACGACGGATGCATCGAGGCGGCGGGCACTCAGGCGGAGCTGCTGGCGTCCTGTCCGCTGTATCAGACGCTCTGGAGCGCCCATATGGCGTCCCGTGACAGCGGGGAAGGAGGTGGCAGCCGTGATTGAGATCCTGAAAAAATTCTTTGCCTTCTGCGACGCGGCGGAGCGGCGGAAGTTCTATCGCTCCATCGTCCTGGGGGTGCTGGCGGCGCTGTTCTCGGCGCTGAAGCTGCCCGCCATCGGTATTCTGCTGCAGGCCATCCTGACGGGCGGCGTCACCACAAGAGCGATTTTCCTGTCGCTGGCCGTCATGCTGGTGTCGGTGGTGGGCGCGTCGCTGCTGAAATACCGGGCCACCGCCCTGCAGACCGAGGGCGGCTATACCACCACCGCAAACAAGCGGGTGCAGATCGCCGAGCATCTGCGGTATCTGCCCATGGGCTACTTCAACAAGAACAGCCTGGGCGCCATCACCTCCGTCACCACCAACACCATGGACAACCTCTCCGGCATCTCCACCCGCGTGGTGATGCTGGTCACCGAGGGGATCTTCTCCACGGCGGTGATGACCCTGGCGGTGTTCTGCTTCGACTGGCGGGTGGGCCTTCTCATCGCGGCGGGGCTGGGGCTGTACGCCCTGGTGAACCGGGCGCTGCAGCACCGGTCGGAGGCGACCACGGCGGCCAAGCTGACCGCCGACACCGCCGTCATCAGCCGTGTGCTGGAATACATCCGGGGCATCGCCGAGGTGAAGTCCTACGCCCTGGCGGGCAAGTATAACCGGCAGTTGGAGACGGCCATCGACGAAAACGCCGCCGCCAACATCCGCATGGAGCTGAAGCTCCAGCCCCTGATGCTGGCACAGAACGCCGTGGCCAAGCTGATGGATGTGGCCGTGGCGGTGCTGTCGCTGGTGCTCTATACCACCGGCCACATGGCCCTGCTGAACTGCGTCATGCTGTGCATCTGCTCCTTCCTGCTGACGGAGGGGCTGGAGCAGGCGGGCACCCAGTCCAGCCTGCTGCGGGTGGTGGACACCTGCGTCGATCAGGCCGAGGCCATCCTGAACCTGCCCGCCATGGACATCTCTGGCGCGGCGCTGACGCCGGAGCATTACGATCTCCGTGCGGAGGACATCCGTTTCTCCTATGGGGAGAAGCCCATCATCAACGGCATCACCCTCACCATCCCGGAGCGGACCACCACCGCCATCGTGGGCCCGTCCGGCGGCGGAAAGACCACGCTGTGCCATCTGTTGTCCCGGTTCTGGGACGTGGACGGCGGCCGTGTGACCCTGGGCGGCCACGACGTGCGGGAGTACGACATGGACAGCCTGATGCGGAATTTCAGCTTCGTGTTCCAGACTGTCTGTCTCTTCCATGACACCGTGGCCAACAACATCCGCTTCGGCCAGCCGGACGCCCCCATGGAAAAGGTCATCGAGGCGGCGAAGCGGGCCCGCTGCCACGACTTCATTATGAAGCTGCCCCAGGGCTATGACACCGTCATCGGCGAGTCCGGCGGCACCCTCTCCGGCGGTGAGCGGCAGCGGCTGTCCATCGCCCGGGCCATGATGAAGGACGCGCCCATCATCATCCTGGACGAGGCCACCGCCAACGTGGATCCGGAGAACGAGCAGGAGCTGATGGAGGCCATCGACGCCCTGACCCACGAAAAGACCGTCATCATGATCGCCCACCGGCTGAAGACCGTCCGCCGCGCCCACCAGATCCTGGTGGTGGACAAGGGACAGATCGTCCAGCGGGGCACCCACGAGGCGCTGATGGCCCAGGACGGCATCTACCGCCGCTTCATCACCGGTCGGGAGCGGGCGGTAAGCTGGAAGCTGTGAGCCCCAACGGCACGGCACCGATACACAAAAACGGCGGGGTGTCCACCCCGCCGTTTTCGATCATGCCGCAAAGCGGCATACCGCAGTTTTTCTCTCTTCTCTTTTATTTTTTCACTGAAAGAAGAACACCCCTGCCGGGGTGTTCTTCTTTTAAAAAAGCGTCTCCTGATACGCCAGCTCCACCTGGCCGATGGAGCGCATCTGGGCGGCGTTCTCCGCCGTCAGCGCGTCGCAGATGGCCATCTTCCGGATGATGTTCTGCACCGTCAGATCCAGCGCCGTGCCCGCCCGATAGTCGGCGGGGAAGATGAAGTCCACCCGGCCCCTGGCCAGCAGCTCCTCCACGCCGGTGCGGTTGCTCTCCTGATACACGGCGATGGCCTGTCCGCCGTAGGAGCGCATCATCTTCATGCAGGGCACGTCGCTGAGACCGTCGCCCACATAGATCATGTTGGTAAAGGGCACCCGCTTGCTGTCGTCGGGCATGGAGTCGTTCAGCTTCCGATCCTCGCTGACCTCCAGCACGCCCTTGTTGATGCGGTAGACGAACTGGGTTTTGTTGGTGAAGTTGACGTCCAGCTTGGGCCAGCAGGCGGCCCCGTCCCGATAGTAGAACTCGCAGGCGTAGATCTTCTTGAAGTGGTGGGCGATGCCGCTGCCCTCGATGATCTCCTTCAGACCCGAGGACAGCACATAGTGCTCCACCGTCACACCCAGGCTGTCGCCGAAGGCGTCGATCCGGTCGAACCACTCCCTTACGCCGGGAAACAGCTCGATGCCCTTGCCGCACTGCACCAGATACTCCCGGTTCAGCGTCATGCCCTGGGCCCGGCACTCCTCGATCATGGTGTACATATAGGCCAGCAGGCCGTCCATCTGATTCTCCCAGCCGAAGTTGTTGGCCTTCTGCCAGAACTCCGCCGGGGTATAGCCCAGGCTGGGGATGAAGGTGTAGTCCTCCATATCGGTGGTGCACAGGGTCTTATCAAAGTCGTACAGCAGGGCAATGATGGGTCTCTCGCTCATGGCTTCCCTCTCCTTATTGATCGATGGTAAAAAAGCGGCCCGTCAAGGCCGCTTTTTTGCGTGTTATTCGCCGGTATAGTTGCGGCCGAACTTCAGCTCGTCCAGGCTCAGCTTGAAGTCGTTGGGAATGGCGGAGCCGGCGGGCACGTCCTTCACGGCGGGCTCATCCGCCGGTTCGGCGGCAGCGGTCTCCATGGCGTCCATGTGCTGCATGATATCCTGCTGGATATCCGCCACAGGGCTGGCGGGCGCCTCCTCGGCCAGCTTCATCTCCGGCAGGGAGTTCAGGAACTCCTGCTGCTGGGCGCACAGCTCGCTGCCGTGGCGGACGAAATCCACCAGGCTCTGCTTGGCCATCACCAGCTTGTCCTCGGCCTCCTGCCGGTCCTTTTCCAACTGGGCCAACTGGGCGGCGTGCTGCTCCCGGGCCTCCTTCAGCATGTTGTCCTTCTCCGCCTGGGCCTCCTGCACCAGCTTGGCGGCCATCTTCTGGGCCGTCAGCAGGGTGGAGCGCATGGCGTCCTCGGTGGCGCGGTATTCCTCTACCTTTTCGGCCAGGATCTTCAGCTTGGCCTTCAGCGTCACGTTTTCCTTATACAGTGCCGTATAATCCTCGGTCAGCGCGTCCAGGAATTCATCCACGGCGCCCATGGCATAGCCGCTGCCAAAGCCGGAGGATTTGGGAAATACTTTTTCAGAAACTTCCTGCGGTGTCAACATGGTATATCCCTCCCGTTTATCTTGTGCCTGCTTACAGATACAGGCCGTTGTTTTCCAGCTCGTCGATCAGGTCGCCCATGATATCCACGCTGTAGGGCGTGATGATATAGGTGTTGGCGGCCACCTTCTTGATCTTGCCGTCGCCGGCATAGGCCACGCCGGACAGGAAGTCGATCAGGCGGCGTGCCACGTCCTTGTTGGTGGACTCCAGATTCATCACCACCGTGCGCTTTTCCCGCAGATGGTCGGCGATCTCGCTGGCGTTCTCGAACCGCTCGGGCTTGACCAGCACCACCTTCAGCGCGGCGGTGGCGTGGATGTTCACCACCTTGTTGTGGCGATCCTCCGGCTGCTTGCGCTCCTCGCGGCGATCCTCAAAGATATTGCGGCTGTCGCTGCGCTCGGGCTGTTCCAGCTCTTCGTCCTCGTAATCGTAATCCTCGTCGTCATACGGGTGAATGATCTTCTTGATCTCGTCCATGAAACCCATTGTGAAAGCCTCCCAGTCGTATATATTATTTGTTGTAATTCCGCGCGCCGAAAATGGCCGAGCCCACACGCACCATGTTGGCGCCGCAGCGGACAGCATCGGCATAGTCGTCGCTCATGCCCATGGAGATATATTCCCACTTATTATCGTACATTTCTCGGCTTATGTCAACAAAAAGACGGTAAACTTTCTCAAAATATGGTATGCTGCCGCCTTTTTCCACCGCAACGGGTGGTATCGTCATCAGGCCCCGCACCCGGACATGGGCCAATTCCCTGGCGTAAGCCGCCGCCTGGGCCAGTTCCTCCGGGGCAAAGCCGGATTTTGCCTCCTCGCCGCCGATGTTGACCTCCAGCAGAATGTCCTGGGTCAGCTCCATTCTGGCGGCCACCTTTTCGATCTCGTCCAGCAGCTCGCGGGAGCCCACCGACTGGATCAGTGCCGCCTTGCCCACCACCTGCTTCACCTTGTTTCGCTGCAGATGGCCGATGAAGTGCAGCGGCGCGCCGTCATAGGCGTTGTCCTTCAGCTTTTCCGTCATCTCCTGTACCCGGTTCTCACCCAGGGCGTCGATCCCGGCGGCGATGGCCTCGCGGCAGCGGGCGGCGTCGTTCATCTTGCTGGCGCCCACCAGTGTGATATCCCGGCCGGTGCGTCCCGTTTCACGGGCCGCCGCGTCGATCTCCTGCCGGATGTGTGCGATATTTTCCGCAATAGACATGGAAGTATATCCCCTTTCTATGTAATAGCTTATCCGATCACTTTGCCGTCGTACAGCTCCGCCGAGGTGACGATCACCTGGTCGCCCTGGCGCAGCATGGTGGAGTCCTCCTCCGCTGCGGCGTCCTTTACCAGCATGTAGCCGTCGCCCTGATACACCACCTGCACGGGCTTGAACTTGGCCCGCACGCCCAGCACGCAGTACACGCCGGTGACGCCGTCCTCGCTGACCCGCAGCGCCGTGGAGGGCAGCCGCAGCCCCTCATAGGTGCGCAGCACCAGCGTGGCGGCCTGATGCCGCATCAGGGTGGTCTGGGCGATGTATTTCTCGCTGCGCAGGATCAGCACCCGCTGGCCGTTCTCGCTGCGGGAGATGCTGTCGATGGTCATTTTCAGGTCGAAGTCCAGCCCCTTGGCGAACCGCACCGTCACCGTGGAGCGGCCGCTGAGCTGCTCGGCCTGGGCGTCGGTGATGACGGCGGCGTAGTACCAGGTGTCGCCGTAGATCAGCTTGCCCACGTTGGCGGCGCTGCTGTCGGCGGCTTTGACGCTGCTTAGCTTGCCGGCCGTCACGTCGTCCTTCAGGAACTCCGGCGTCAGCACCGTTTCATAGCCGTCGCAGGCGGCGGAGTAGATGCCGGACTCCGGCGCGGTGATGGCCGTGCCGTTCAGCGACTGCTCCAGCTCCCGGATGGACTGCTCCGTGGCCTTGATGTCTGCCTCGATCTCCTCCTGGGTGCCGGTGGTATAGTCCCGCTTCAGCACGGCGCTCTTCAGGGCGGACAGCTCCTCGTCGGCGCTGCTGTAATCGCCTCCGGCGATGGACTGCCGAAGGGTCAGGATGCCGCCGGTGATGGTGGAGTCCAGCTTCAGCGCCGCATCGGGATCCAGGAAGGAGGTCAGCGAGAAGGAGAGCTGCTCCAGCTTCAGATTCAGTGCCTCAAGCTGCTCCACGCGGGTCAGCGCGCCGCTGTCGGGATAAGCCATGGCCAGCGTCTGGCCCTTGCCCACCCGTTCCCCCTCGGACAGGGTGTGGCCCAGCGTCCCGGCGTCGGAGTGGAAAGTCTCCTCGCTGCGCACCAGATAGCCGTTCAGCTCCACGGTGATCTCCTCTGTGGAGGCGTAGACCAGGGTGGTGTTGATGGGGTCGGAGAAATAGCGGTACGCCTGCACGGCGAAGTAGACCACCACCGCCGCCAGAATGACCGCCGATAGGATCTTGAAGATAGGTGTGGAAGACGATTTCATATCCCGCTCCTTGTGTGTCTGTGCGTGATTTGTGTGTTTGTACGGGCGTTTTGCGGATACCCTTGTAGGGGCGGGCGACTCTGCCCGCCCGCCGGAAATGCACCGGGTCATCGTGCGGCGGGGTGAGGTTGCCCCGCCCTACGGCGTGTTGCCGGTGGTCATTGCGTAGGGCGGCCTGCCCTCAGGCCGCCTCGCTTATTCGTCAGCCTCCGCCTCCTGAAAGCTCACCGCCTTCGCCGGGGCGATGGTGGAGATGGCGTGCTTGTAGATCACCTGCTGGCGGCCCTCGCTGTCCAGGATCACCACAAAGCAGTCAAACCCCGTGATGGTGCCCCGGAGCTGGAAGCCGTTCACCAGAAACATGGTGACGGGGATCTTATGCTTCCGGGCCTGGGTCAAAAAGATTTCCTGTAAATTGTTTGTCTTCTGCATAGCGTCCTCCTATGTATCTTTTTTGTACGGACGCTATCTCTATGGGACAACCTCCGCCGTGATTCAGCATAAACCACGGCTGTGGAGATATTCTGTCGCTTTTTGCAGACCCTCCGGGAAATTTGGATCGCGCTGCCAGCGTACCCAGAAAATATCCGGATTCCGCCGCAGCCACGTCAACTGCCGCTTGGCGTACTGCCGGGAGCGGAGCTTGACCTCCTCGATGGCCTCCTCCGCCGTGGCTGTACCCTCTGCCACCGCCAGAAACTGCTTGTAGCCGATGGCCTGCAGGGCCGTGGCGTTATGGGGCAGACCGCCGGACAGCAGGGCTTCCACCTCCGCCAGCAGCCCCTGTTCCACCATGGCATCCACCCGGCGGTCGATGCGGTCCCGGAGATCCTGCCGGTCCTCGAAGTCCAGACCGATATACAGGGCTTCGTATTTGGGGGGCCGCTGCCGCTCCAGTTGGTCGTGCTCGGTGATGGTGCGGCCCGTCTCCTGCCACACCTCCAGGGCGCGGATGATCCGCTTTTCGTCCCGCAGGTGCAGCTTTTCCGCCGCCGCAGGGTCGATCTTCCGCAGTTCCTCCAGCAGCACGTCGATGCCCTCGGCCCGGGCACGGCGCTGCAATGCCTGCCGTATTTCCGTACCCTGCGACCCGGCGGCGAAGTCCGTCCCCCGGATCAGGGCGTCCAGATAGAGGCCCGTGCCGCCCACCAGCACCGGCAGCTTGCCCCGGCGCAGGATATCCTGGACGCACGCGTCCGCCGCCTGCACATACCGGGCCACCGACCAGCTCTCCGCCGGATCGGCCACGGCCACCATGTGGTGGGGGATGCCCTCCATCTCGTCGGGCGTGGGCGCGGCGGTGCCCACCGTCATGCCCCGGTAGAGCTGCATGGAATCCACGCTGACCACCTCGCCGTGGAAGCGCTTGGCCAGGGCCACGCCCATTTTCGTTTTTCCGGTGGCGGTGGGGCCCACCACGCAAAGCACTGTGGCCATTGAAGTTACTCCTAAAATTACGCGCGCTTGAACATCTTCTCGATGTCGTATTTGCTCAGCTTATACTTCACCGGACGGCCATGGGGGCAGTACAGGATCTCGCCCGACTGCACCTTTTCCACCAGGGCCGCCAGCTCGGCGGCGCCGGTGGTCATGCCGGCCTTGATGGCGCTCTTGCAGGCCATGGTGTGCAGCAGTTCGTCCCGTGCGCCCTCCGGGTCGGCACGGCCCAGGGCCAGCTTCTGGGCCAGCTCCTCCAGCGTCACGGCGGCGTCCGCCGCCAGAATGTCCGCCGGTACCTCCCGGATCAGCACCGTGCCGCCGCCGAAGTCCTCGCACACGAAGCCGAACTCCTGCAAAAGGGACAGGTTGTCCAGGGCGGCGGCGTAGGCCTCCGCCTCCAGCTCCACGGTGACGGGCGTCAGCAGCGGCTGGGCCATCAGGGGCTGGCGGCTGGCCTTCAGGGCGTCGAACCGCAGCCGCTCGTGGGCGGCGTGCTTGTCGATGAGCCACACGTTGTCATGGTCGTCTTCGCAGATGATGTAGGTTTTCAGCACCTCGCCCACCATGCGCCACGGAGCCTCCTGCACCGGCTCCATGGTCTGCTGCTCCGGCTCCTGGGGCAGGGGGATGGCCTCCTGCACCGGCGCCGGAATGACTTCCGCCGGGGGCTCCGCCTTTTCGGGCGGAGTGATCTCATAGGTGCGGCCCGTCAGGGGCGAGGCCGTCACGATGGGCTGCTCCGGCTGGGCCGCCACGTCCCGGACGTAGACCGTCTCGACGCTGTGGGGCCGCTGGGCCATGGCGGGAACGCTGTCCGCCGCTTTGGCGGGCGCGCTGTCCCGGATGACGTTTTTCGTGGCCGGGGCGGCGGGATGGGAGACGAAGCTGCCCAGGGGCTTTTTCTCCTCCACAGGAGCGGCGGCCCTGGCCTTGAACTCCTGGGCGGTCATTTTCTGGAAAAATTCCGGTGCATTACCGGGTTTTTTGGGTGCTTTTTCCGCGTTTAACGCGTCCAGAATGGTGTAATATACCGCGTCGAACACAGCCTTGTCGGACACGAACTTCACCACCGTCTTGGCGGGGTGGACGTTCACGTCCACCATGTCCGCGGGCAGCGTCACATGCAGCACACAGCCGGGGAACCGGCCCTTGAGAAGCTGGTTCTTGTACGCCTCCTCCAGCGCCGCCGTCAGAAGCTGGGACTTGACGAACCGGTCGTTGACGAAGAACACCTGCTTGCCCCGGCTGCCGTGGCCGTTGAGGGGCTTGGTGACGAAGCCCTCCACCTTCACGTCGCCGCCGCTGCCGGAGATGGGCAGCAGGCCCAGGGCGAAGTCCCGCCCCATGGCGGCGTAGACGGCGGAGAGAAGCTGCCCGTCGCCGGGGGTGTGCAGCACCTCCTGCCCGTCACGGATCAGCTTGAAGGACACGTCGGGATGGCTCAGGGCCAGATGCTGCACCACGCCGGACACGGCGGTGCCCTCGGCGCTGTCCTTCTTCATGAACTTCATCCGGGCGGGGGTGTTGTAAAACAGGTCGCGGACGCAGATGGTGGTGCCCTCCGGGCAGCCGGTGGGCTCCGTCTGGCCGGGGATGCCGCCCTCCAGATGGAGCGCCGCGCCCATGTCCTCGCCTGCGGAGCGGGAGAAGATGTCCACCCGGGATACGGCGGCGATGGCGGCCAGCGCCTCGCCCCGGAAGCCCAGCGTGCCGATGGCCGCCAGGTCGGCGGCGGAGCGGAGCTTGCTGGTGGCGTGGCGCAGGAAGGCGGTGGGAAGCTGCTCCGCCGGGATGCCGCAGCCGTTGTCGGTGATGCGGATATAGGTCAGGCCGCCGCGCTCGATCTCCGCCACGATGGCGGACGCGCCCGCGTCGATGGCGTTCTCCAGCAGCTCCTTCATGACGCTGGCGGGACGCTCCACCACCTCACCGGCGGCGATAAGATCCGCCACATGGGGCGGCAAACATTGGATCTGCGGCATGGTTCCTCCTTGTTGGGTGTTGACGATAATCGTGTATATTACAAAAAGGCCTGATGGCCGGTCGTAGGGGCCGATGCCCACATCGGCCCACACGGTGTATGATAGCATTCCGGAATATAGCGGGACGATGTGGGCATCGCCCCCTACGGATAGGTACGATAGAGATAGGTACGATAGAATTGTGTAGGGGCCGACGACTCTGTCGGCCCTGTTGAGGGTGCGGTGCGTCATCGGTTGGGCGGACAGAGTCGTCCGCCCCTACGGAAGGGTGCAAGAAGAGCGGTGCGTGACCAGATGGGCGGCCGCAAGGGCCGCCCCTGCGCAGCTCATTGCAGCTTGTTTTTCAATTCATACAACAAATTCAGCGCTTCCAGGGGGCTGAGGGTGTCCACCTGCGTCCGGCGGAGCTGATCGATGACCGCGCTCTCGCTGAGGGCCTCCAGGGATACCTGGTCGCTCTCCACCGGGGCGGCGTGGGGCTTGCCTGCCTCGTCCTCCAGCTCCTGTAAAATGTGCCGGGCCCGGGTCAGCACCTGCTTGGGCAGGCCCGCCAGCTTGGCCACCTCGATACCGTAGCTGCGGTCAGCGCCGCCGGAGATGATCTTCCGCAGGAAGATGATATCCTCGCCCCGTGTGCGGACGGCGATGTTGTAGTTGCGGAC
>CAKTZN010000030.1 GCA_934635545.1 uncultured Oscillospiraceae bacterium
TCGCTGGTTTCCGCGCCTTGAAAGCCTTGCGGCACAAGGCTTTCCGCGATTTGTGGCTTTTTCGTTTCCCTAGTCGGTACAGAGGAGTTGGGGCATCTGGAGATGATCGGTACCATCGTGCACCAGTTGACCCGGAATCTCAGCGAGGAGGACATCAAGCAGGGCGGCTTCGACGCCTATTTCGTGGATCACACCGCGGGCGTCTACCCCACGGCGGCCTCCGGCTTCCCGTGGAATGCCGCCTCCATGGCCGTCAAGGGCGACCTGATCGCCGACCTGACGGAGGATCTGGCCGCCGAGCAAAAGGCTCGCGTCACCTACGACAACATCCTGCGGCTCAGCGACGATCCGGATGTGAACGATGTTATCAAGTTCTTGCGGGCCCGCGAGATCGTGCATTTCCAGCGCTTCGGCGAAGGCCTGCGCCTTGCCCGGGAGCGGATGGATCAGAAAAATCTCTACTATATCAACCCGAGCTTCGACGCGTAAAGAAAGGCCGCTGGCGAATGCCAGCGGCCTTTCCTATATACCCCGTAAGGGGCGCGAAACCGCTATGGAAAAGTTCCTGCGTAGTGAAAGGCACATTTCAATCCACACGCCCCTACGGGGTGCGACCAGCCGCCAGCTTGTACTTGCGGTATTGCTTGACTGCATTTCAACCCACGCGCCCCTTGCGGGGCGCGACGTTTCGTCGGACACCATTGTGCCGTTGGCCACCTTATTTCAACCCACGCGCCCCGTACAGGGCACGACGTCATAGTGTTAGCCGCATCATCATAGGCTACGGCATTTCAACCCTCACGCCCTTACGAGGCACGACAAAGTGCTGCAAGCCGGAGAGCTGGAGGAAGCTCTCCTCAGGATAGATCACCCCAGCCGTGTGCAGGCAACGCCGGCGGGCAGGGCCGCTTCGTCCACCGTAACGGTATAGTCGTCATAGCCTCTGGGGACAGTGACGCCGTCCTTGTGCGCGGCCTTTACCAGATCAAACAGCTTATGGGCCGGAGCGCAGCCCAGCTCAGAGTCGTGCTTGAACACGATCAGCTCCCGCACAGCCATCTTGCCGCGGGCGGCGGAGTGGTCATTTTCAAACATATTCAGGATGGCCGTCCACAGCAGGTTCAGGTCATCCTCAGAGAAGCCGGTTGTCTTGCGGGCCAGATTGGCGGAGACATAGCCCTCCGCCCGGTACAGGCCGTAGGGAACGATGTACTTACGGCCCATTTCGGTGCCCTTCTTCTCCGCGTCCGATTCTGTGGTGATGGCCACGCGGGTGATGGTGACCTCCTGGGGCATGATGGGGTCAACGCTGCGGGCAAAGCCCATCTGCACCGGCCCGCGCACCTGACCGCAGTTCAGCGCGCCCTTGACAAAGGTGGTCATTACCGCGCCGAAGGTACGGATATCATAGAAATTCCGGCACATGAAGTCCCGCAGCTTTTCGTCCAGATGCTCGTCCTTCTTCTTGGCGTCCTTCAGCTTGTCCGCGTCCACGCCCACATAGGCGCAGGCCTCCTTGTCACTGGTGTTCAGGGGCACGCCGTCCTTGATGTAGATGCGGTAGCCCTCCTCCCCTTCCTTTGCCATCTCCACATAGTTGCGGATCTTCCGCTTCAGGCAGACGTCCGTCACCAGACCGTAGCCGCTCTCCGGGTCCACACGGGGCATGTTGCCCGCATCGGGGTCGCCGTTGGGATTGCCGTTCTCCACATCGAAAAATACCACAAATTCATACCGGTTCTTGATAGGCTCAGACATTTTCGTTCTCCTCCTTTTTCGTATACTGCTGATGATAGTAACCAAGATAGAAACAATTACTCTCTTCTTGTGTAAAGCGTGCAGGGATGAATTCGGTTATTCGGGCAGAAAGAGCGCCCTTTTCTTCATTTAGTTTTCTTCCCAATCCTGGTTTATCACGTAAAAGCTTTTTTGCATGATATTCGTTTAACGGAAAGAGCTTGGAAAATGCACTTTTAGGTGTAGAAGCCGCTGCATTGAAGTAGCTGTCTTTTATACTGCGATTCAGCGACCAATCAGCAGAAGCTAATTGAATTTCCTCCATAACTCTAAATAGCCGTCCCAAAACATATGGCATATAGTTACACGCATCGTTCAGTTTCATCCCAGTCACCTCCGAAATATAATGATGTTCCGCATCGATTCGATCTGCGTATTTACGCTTCAAATATGCCTTGATGATGGCTGCGCGGCCCCATGTGATGTCCTGCTCCGCGCGGATCCGCAGTATAACGGCCTCCAGCAGCGACGCGGGGTACAGTCCGCCGGAAAAGATGGCCCGTGCCGTGGCGCCCGCCATGGCCGGTGAAGGAGACTTGTCCTTGGCATTGAGATTCACCGTCTCCCGCAGCAGCGCCCACAGGGACAGCAAACCGGGCTTTGCGTAGGCGGGCTTCACGATCTCCAGCCGCTCATAGTGGTCATTGACGTTCCGCATCAGCCTGCCAAAACTGTCCCGCAGGAAGAATCGGACAGAGAGCCGGGCCGCATTGGGCGCCAGACCCAGAATGTAGAAGGTACGGTTGGGATCGACGCCCAACTCCTCGCAGGGCAGCCCTTTTGCCAGATTTTTCAAGGCCGCACGCAGGTCGTTGTCCGATATGGTCGATGGCATTTTGTCAGACATGAAGGACATGAACATATCGGGATAAACAGGATCCGCGCCCTCCGCCCAGCAGACGATGGTGGTATCGCCAATGACCTGCACATTATCCTTGTTCGCCAGCAGATGGTTCAATGCGGCTGTGTAGGCAAAGGCCGCGTATTTGCCCACCGGGGCGTTATAGTTCTGCTCCCGTCCATAGGAGCAAAAGGCCGGCGCGTTGAATGACACCAGCGCCGCGCCGCTGGACTGGGCGTCCCGCACGCCCTTGATGGCGGGATGGGTGGCGGTGATCTCATCCTCACGGCCTGTGACAAGGCACTGCATCTTCACAGCGTCCTCGTCCGTGCCATCCCGGTATCGCTGCCACGCCTCACGGATGGCAGCGTCCTCGTGAATATAGCAGCCATCCACCCGGAACAGCAGATTCCCGCCTGCGGTGATCATCTCATACTGTCTGGACAGGGCGGGGTGCTCCATCGCTTTTTCCGGCTGCCAGGTGTCGAAGAAAGCCAATATCGCTTTGGCAGCGGGTGAATCCACGCCATCCAATACGGCGTGATGCAGGCTTGCGGCGGCGCGGAAGCAGTCCCTGCTGCGCTCCGGCTTCCCCTTTTGGTCAACACCCAGCAGATAGGCGGAGTTGTCCCACAGAAAATTAGAAGCAATACCAACAGTGCGCTTTACCGCCGACGGCAGGATCATCGACTGCGGACGCAGGACGGTTTTCTTCCCCATTGTTACTTCTTCCATAGTGGGGATCACCTGCGTCACCTGACCGTCTTTATCCAGGCACAGGGCGAAGCTGATCTTTGCAGGGCTCCATCCGGGAGCGGCGATCTCGCCGCGCTGGAGAAGATCCTCGTAATACCGCGTCAGCGCTTGCAGGATCATCCCCTCACCTCCTCGCTGTCCCATGGCGGCACGACCATCACGCCGTCCGTCAGGCTGGCGCGGAAGAATCGGGGCGTAATGTTCTGGGGATCGGTGTAGTCCATATCCAGCAGCATCCAGCCCAGATCGCGGACGCCCTTCAGCTCCTCCGGACAGGGCGGCAGCTTCGTGCAGCGGCGGAAATGGGCAGGGAATTCCCGTGTACCGAAATAGGGCATACTGTAACACTGGCCCCGCTCCAGGCGGCGCTTAATGATGTCCTGAAACTTTCCGGCGTTGTCACCGGGCGCAGCCTTCTCCGTCAGGTCAAAGTGGGCGTCGATCACATAATGTACGTCCTGCAGCACCATGGCCGCCCGCTGCTGGATGCTCTTTGCGGTAGATAGGTACAGTTCTTTGCCTTGCCCTGTTTTCATTGCCGTTTCAACTTTTTTCCATGGAACGGTATCCTTCACCTCGTTGCGGCGAATGTTGGTGAAGCGGATGGGACTGCATACATGGATGCGGTCAATGCGCCATTTCATACCGGGGTGCCAGAACAGACTGTCAAGGATCCCACGGGCCGCCGACGGTGTCATGGTATCATAGCTGACGCGCTCCGTTTTCATCTCGGGTCGGGTGAAAAGCGCGTAATCGCCCCACACTTCCACTTGTATCGCCATAAGATCACTCCCCTCTCTTTGTTTGCAAACATAGCTTACATGGTAGTGTGTCCAATAGAACGGACATCAGATAATCTCCGCCTTACCTGTCTCCGGATTCAAATCTAGCCCCATGGTCTCGCTGTACAACGTCAGATCTGTCAGAATCGCGCTGTCGCTGTCCAATGCGGGAATCTCCCGCGCCGTCAGCAGCACGCCTGCATTGTACAGTGCCCGAAAGTGCTCGTCATATACGGAGACGGCATAGCGGCCCAGCTTACGGTACAGCTCCTTGGAGCACTCGCCAGCTTGCAGGCGCTGGAGCAAGGCCGCACCCTCGCCATAGGGAATGTAGACAGTGTATGTATTCTGCTCGATGAGATGGAACTTCTCCGCCACTGTCCGGAACGGAAATTCGCAGCCCTCGATGCCCTGCGTAAATGCCTTGATAACGCCCTGCGTGTCCAGCGCGTCGCCGGTCAGACTGCGTAGGCTATGGAAGTACTGCGCCATCGTCTCAGGTGCAGCAATGTCACAGCCGCCTCCCAGCGCTTCTCTGGCCGCTTCGGCGGTCTTCTGAAACAGCACCGGCGGCAACTCCGTCCGCTCAAAGATCGTAACAACGCTCTCCTCCGCAGGACGTTTTCCCTCACGGTTGCAGCGGCCCGCCGCCTGCATGACGGAATCCAGCCCTGCCAGCTCCCGGTATACGGCGGGAAAATCCACATCGACACCCGCTTCGATCAGCGAGGTGGACACCACCCGGCACGGCTTCCCCTGCTTCAGTCGTTCTCTGATCTCCCCAAGCAGTGCTTGGCGCTGGGCCGGGATCATCAGGGTAGACAGGTGATAGCTGCCATCCGGCGGCAGCATCGCGTATAGGCTTTGGGCCGCTTTGCGGCTGTTGACGATGCAGAGGACTTGCCGCTGCCCACTCAGATGCTCCGCCAGGGCCTCATCGGTCAGTGTTCCGGCCTGCCGGAAGGTCACGCGGCGGAAGCGGTCATACAGTGCAGCCGTCTGCGGGCAGAGCTCCGTCACAGGACAGCTTGGCGCATAGGTATGCAGCAGGTCGTCCAGCGACGGCTGCGTTGCGGTACATAGCACCACCGTGGAATGAAATTGCTCCGCCAGCGAAGCCATGGCAGCCACGCAGGGCCGCAGATGCGGCAGCGGCAGCATCTGTGCCTCGTCGAAGATCACGACGCTGTTGGCAAGATTATGCAGCTTACGGCATTGGGAGGAGCGGATGGCATACATGGACTCGAAAAGCTGCACCGCCGTGGTGACCACCACCGGCATGTCCCAATTTTCCGTGGCCAGCGCTTTCCGGACGTCCTCCGCCGGTGCGCCGTCGGAGAGGTCAAACTGTACGCCGGAATGGTGCTCCAGCACATTGCCGCTTCCCAGAATGTCCCGGAACACCTGGGCGTTCTGGTCGATGATGGAGGTATATGGAATGACGTAGATCACCCGCTGCATCCCGTGTTCCACCGCATGGCGCAGCGCAAAGGCCAGCGACGCCACCGTTTTTCCGCCGCCGGTAGGGACGATCAGCGTGTAAATGCCTTTTGGTTTACCGCCCGCATTCAAGCAGGTGTTCAGGATCTCAGGGCGCAGCCGGTTCAGTTCCGTCTTTGGCTGCTGCCACGGCCTGATATACGCTTCCAGCCGCGCCAATAGTGTAGGAATATCATCGTATCCGCCCCGGCCTCGCTCACCGTTCATGAACCGCTCCGTATCCAGAAAGTCGGCGTCCACCAGGCAGGAATAGAGCATCCTTGTCCAGAAAGACGCTTGCAGAGGAGCCAGCTTCTGTGCCGGTGAGACCGTCGGCGGAGGTAACGCCACGCCGCTTTCACCGCAGCGCTCCAGATACTGTTCGTCACGGCCTTTTAATAGGCGGCCATAGAATGTCCCATCGTCCTTCCGGGCCGTTTTCATATTGCCAAAATCCGGCAGGCCGCCGTGATGCCCCGCCACACAGGCGGAAGCATAGGGATTTCCCCGTCTCGCACAGGCCATCGCGCCCGCTGTTGCGTGATCCACAATAGGGCCGTCGTTCAACAGGCGATTTTGAAAGCCTTTCGTGCATTTGCCCATGTCGTGGGCCAGTCCCGCCAGTTCCCCGTCGGCTTCCGCGCCGAATGCCGCCGCAAAACCGCGGCACAGTTCAGCCGTACCGATCAGGTGCTGGGCAACCGTCTGGTATTCCCTATTGCCATCGGCACTTTCCCGGACATGTGCATAGTACGGCACATCACGCATAATATCAGCTCCCTTGCCGTTTTTCAGTTGCTATTGTCTATATTATACATGCGCCCATGCTTATGAACAAGCGCCGTTCGCCACTATCCACAATTCCCGTCCCAACCTCAACAAATATTGAACCAGGATTGAGGAATATTTGATGCCCGGCGGCGGGTTTTGTGCTATAATAGCTGCGTAAAATGGCACACAGGAGGATCTTTCCATGTTCAAGATACTGATCGCCGAGGATGACAGTGAGCTGCGGCAGCTCTTTCAGCATGTGCTGACCAAGAACGGCTATGCCGTCACCGGCGTATCCAACGGCGAAGAAGCCCTCAGCGCCGTAGAGGCCAGCTATTTCGACCTGATCATTTCCGACATCATGATGCCGAAAATGGACGGCTATGAGCTGGTGCGCGCCCTGCGTGAGGCGGGAATGACCACGCCGGTGATGATGATCACCGCCAAGGATGCCTTTGACGACATGCGCCTGGGCTTCCTGTCCGGCAGCTACGACTATATGGTCAAGCCCATCAAAGTCAACGAGATGGTGCTGCGGGTAGGCGCGCTGCTGCGGCGGGCCCAGATGGCCAACGAGCGGCGGCAGGTCATCGGCAGCACGGTGCTGGAGTGCGATTCCCTGTCGGTACACACGGGCAAGGAGACCATGACCCTGCCCCAGAAGGAGTTCATGCTGCTGTATAAGATGGTCTCCTTCCCCGGCCGCATCTTCACCCGCCAGCAGTTGATGGACGACATCTGGGGCTACTCCGAGGCTGATACCCACACGGTGGACGTCCACATCGGCCGCCTGCGGGAGCGGTTCCGGGACAACACCGACTTCAAGATCGTCACCATGCGGGGCGTTGGCTATAAGGTGGTGAAGCTGTGAAAAACGACATCGCGCCGAAGGTCTCGCTGCGGGTCAAGTTCTTTCTGATCTGCATGATGGAATTTATCGCCGTGGTACTGCTGTCGGAGCTGGCGGGCTGGCTGCTGCAGCGCTGGCTGGGGGTCACGCTGGATATCCCCATCTTCGTCTGGGCCATCCTGTTCAGCGTGGTGGTAGGCGGCGTCATCACTAACTACATCACCCACTCCTTCATCGACCCCATCACCCGGCTGGGCGCGGCCATGAAGGAGGTGGCGGGCGGCAACTTCCAGATCACCGCCCAGTGCAGCAGCAAGCTGAAGGAGGTCAACGACATCTACGCCAGCTTTAACCTGATGGTCAAGGAGCTTGGTGCCACGGAGACGCTGCAGACGGACTTCATCTCCAGCGTCTCCCACGAGTTCAAGACCCCCATCAACGCCATCGAGGGGTACGCCTCCCTCCTGCAGGATCACCAGCAGTCCACCGAGGAGCAGCAGATCTACATTGAGAAGATCCTGTACAACACCCACCGGCTGTCGGCCCTGACGGGCAACATTCTGCTGCTGTCCAAGATCAACAACCAGACCATTAAGCCCCAGCGCACCGGCTTCCGGCTGGATGAACAGATCCGCCAGGCCATCGTGGCGCTGGAGCAGAAGTGGACGGCCAAGAACATCGACTTTGACGTGGAGCTGGACAAGATCCAGTACAGCGGCTATGAAAGCCTGCTGATCCATGTATGGAGCAATCTCATCGACAACGCCATCAAATTCGATCCCCAGGGCGGCATGATCGCCCTGCGCCTGCGCCAGAGCGGGGACTGCGCCGTGTTCACCATCGACGACAACGGCCCCGGCGTCCCGCCGCAGGAGCAGGAGCGGATCTTCCACAAGTTCTATCAGGTGGACAACTCCCGCGAGGTCAGCGGTAACGGCCTGGGCCTTGCGCTGGTGCGGCAGATCGTCTCGTTCAGCGGCGGCACCGTCGCCGTGGAGAATCTGCCGGAGGCGGGCTGCCGCTTCACGGTAACGCTGCCCCTGGCATAATTTCATACGGAAACGCCCCGGCCTTTAGAAAAGGGCCGGGGCGCCCCTCTTTTTCCCGCAAATGTCAACAGAAGTTGAGGTTGGCTTGAGGCTCAGTTGTAATTTGTGTTTTAGAATAGGAAAAAGAGTGGAATACTATGGAAGAGGATCAGGGAAAGGAGTATCTCGCCATGCCGTTTCTGCGCTGCGCCCTCTATCTGGCGGCCACCGGGGTCGCCGGCTTTCTGCTGGGCCGTGTCCTGCCGAAGAGCTGGTTCTGCGGCGATGCCTTCCCCTATCGCGCCCAGCCCGACGAACAGAAGCTGTTCCGGACGCTGCGCGTCAAGGAATGGCAGAGTAAGGTGCCGGACATGAGCCGCCTTCTCCCCGCCCTGATGCCCGCCAAGAAGCTGACGGCGGAGACCTTTGCCGACCTGCCCCGCATGATCCAGGAGACCTGTGTGGCGGAGCTGATCCATGTGCTGCTGTCGGCGACGGGGCTTGCCTGTCTGGCCATCTGGCCAGGAGTGGGCGGCGCTGTCGTGACCGCCGTATATATCCTGCTGGGCAATCTGCCCTTCATCATCATCCAACGCTACAACCGTCCGCGCCTGCAAAGGCTGCTTGCTTTACAGCAGCGAAAACAAGAAAGGAAGATCACGCATGGGCACGCTGATACTGAGCTGCAATACGGGCGAGGGGCATAACTCCTGCGCCAAGGCCATACAGGCGGAGTACGCGGCCCACGGTGAGCGCTGCGAGATTGTGGACGCGCTGCAATTCATCTCCCGCCGCGCCTCCCGCTTCATCAGCGACTGGCACTCCCGCATCTACCGTCACGCCCCCAAGCTCTATCAGGCGGGGTACCGCAACGTGGAGAACCGGCCCTCCGTGTTCCGGGAGGGCACCTCGGTGCACCGCTATCTGACCTCTGGGGCGGAGCGGCTGTATCAGTTCATCTGTGACGGGCAGTACGACAACATCATCTGCGTCCATGTTTTTCCCGCCCTGGCGGTCACCGCCATGCTGGAGCGGCACCCTATGGCCATCACCACCAGCTTTGTGGCCACGGACTATACCTGCAGTCCCAGCGTGGAGGACTCCGACGTGGACTGCTATTTCATCCCGGACGCATCCCTGATCAACGAATTTGCCTCCCGCGGCATCCCGCGGGAGAAGGTGATCCCCAGCGGCCTGCCGGTCAGGGCGGCATTCTATCAGGACACCGGCAGGGCCGATGCCAAAGCGTCGCTGGATATTCCGGCGGAGCATCAGCATCTTCTCATGATGTGCGGCAGCATCGGCTGCGGCCCCATCCGTGAGCTGACAGAGGAACTGTCCCTCCGCCTCTCCTATGATCAGCTCCTCACCGTGGTCTGCGGCGCCAATGAGGAGCTGTACGCCAAGCTGCAGAAGCAGTTCGGCGACCATCCCAACATCCGCATCCTGGGCATGGTGGACAATGTGCCCCAACTGATGCACAGCGCCGACCTGTTTCTCACAAAGCCCGGCGGGCTGAGCACCACCGAGGCCGCCGCCTGCGGCCTTCCCATGGTGCTGATGGACACCGTGGCAGGCTGCGAGGGCCATAATCTGGACTTCTTCCTGAGCCGCGGCGCCGCCGTGACTGCCGGTACGCCCAAGGCCCTGGCGGATCTCGCCATGTCCCTGCTGGCCACGCCGGAGCGCCTGCGGCGCATGTCCCGGGCCATACAGCCCACCACCGGCCAGACGCCCGCCCGGCAGATCTATACGGCGCTGCACCGGCGGCAGGGCCGTCCCCTCTGTGAAGAGCGTTACGCCTGACGCTTATCATATCTCTATCGCATCCTCTCATACCCCCAACACACCGGAAGAAGCCTGCCGCATCAGCGGCAGGCTTTTTCCGGCTGCGGCAAGCAAAGAGCCGCCCGCGCGATCTGCGCGGGCGGCTTTTGTGATCGGTATTTACTTCATCAATCAATGGGGACCAGAGAGCCGATGACCACATAGCGGGCGTCGTTATACTCGTAAGAGCAGGTGGACAGCGTCACCGTCCGGCCGGTAGGCGTGCCGATGGTGGACTTGAAGTCGGACTTGGCCGCCATGGCCTCCAACTGCGACTGGGTCAGCGAGGTGGCATAGATCTCGTCATCGTGGTCGCAGACAAAGCCGGCGTACAGATCCAGCCGGTAATTCTGGCTGGGCGTATAGATGTACATGTAGGGATGGGCGGCGTAGTAGCCCTTATCCGTGTGATAGTTCCGCAATCCCGCAAACATCATACCGGTCTTCATGTTGTGGCCGTAGATGATGGTGTTGCCATCGGAGAAGTTGCCGCTGTTGAGCTGTTCGACAAAGATACTGCCGTTGTTGTTGGTGTTCCCCTCGCTGTCGTGGGTCAGGTAGTACTCATTGCCGTTGCCGTGCTGGATCACATACTGGATCTTGGTATTGGCGGCATAGATAAAGCCCACGGCGTCGGGGTACTGCGCGGTCAGCTTATCGAAGTCCACATCGATGGAATCCGGATCGGGATCCTTCTTGTCGTCGGTGCTGTCCTTACTGTCGCCGCTGCTGTTGTCGGTACCGTCGGACGGCGTGATGAAAGAATCCAGAACGTTCTGCTGGGCATTGGCCGCGTCGGCCTGCTGCTTGAAGTAGCTGATGATCTTCACGGCGGAGAACACCAGGATGCCCAGCAGCACCAACAGGATCACATAATAGAGCGCCCGGCTCTTTTTTCTCTTTCTTCTGCGGCGGGGCTGTCCCTCGCTGCGTTGGCCGCTGCTGCGCTGGCCGCCGCTGACGCGCTTGCCGCCCTCGGGATAGCCGTAATTATCGTGTGTAGAATTGTTCATCAAACAAGCCTCCTTGTCATCTGTGTTATTGTATCAGATTTCGTTCTGTTTGGCAAGCCGTATTGGAAATTTCCCTTTACTTAATCCGCCTGATGGGATAGAATGGCATCAGGACAACTTTCAAAAAGGAGCATCCATCATGATCTATTTCAACAGTGACTATCTGGAAGGCGCACACAGCGCGATCATGGCCCGTCTGGCCGAGACCAATATGATGCAGACCATCGGCTACAGCGAGGATGAGATCTGCGCCGCCGCCCGCGAGAAGATCAAGGCCGCATGCCAGGCGCCGGACGCCGACGTCCACTTCCTGGTGGGCGGCACCCAGACCAACACCACGGTCATCGCCTCGATCCTGCGGCCCTGGCAGGGCGTGCTGTCCGCCGTCAGCGGCCACATCAACTGCCACGAGACCGGCGCCATCGAGTCCACCGGCCACAAGGTCATCACCCTGCCCACCGACGACGGCAAGATCACCGCCCAGCAGATCGCCGACTATGTGGAATGGCACAAACATGACGAATCCACCGAGCATATCGTCCAGCCCGGCATGGTGTACATCTCTCAGCCCACCGAGACCGGCATGCTGTACAGCAAGGCCGAGCTGACCGCCATCTATGACATCTGCCGCGCCTACGGCCTGCCCCTGTTCATCGACGGTGCCCGCCTGGGCTACGGTCTGGTGTGCGAGGCCAACGACATCACGCTGCCGGAGCTGGCCCGTCTGTGCGATGTGTTCTACATCGGCGGCACCAAGGTGGGCGCCCTGTTCGGCGAGGCGGTGGTCATCATGAACCCGGCGCTGAAAAAGGATTTCCGCTTCATGATGAAGCAGCGGGGCGGCATGCTGGCCAAGGGCCGTCTGCTGGGCATCCAGTTCGACACCCTGTTCACCGACGATCTGTACTTCAAGATCGCCCGCAACGCCATCGACATGGCCTTCCAGATCCGGGACATCTTCGTGTCCAACGGCTATCCCCTGCTGTTCGACTCCCCCACCAACCAGCAGTATCCCATCATTCCCGATGACGAGCTGGCCATTCTGGGCAAGGAGTTCGGCTATGAGTACTGGACGCGGGTGGATGCCACCCACTCCGGCGTCCGCTTCTGCGGAAGCTGGGCCACCACCCAGGAGAATGTGGATGCCCTGCGCGCCGCCGTCAACGCCCTGAAAAAGAACGGCTGAAAAAATAGTCCTGGTATATAGACGCTGAAATACCGCCAAAGGTTTCACCCTTGGCGGTATTTTTTCAAATTTTTTTCAGATCTTCCGGACGGAGATATCACAGATCTGGACGGTCACGCCCTTTTTCTCCGCCAGGGCGGAGACCTTCTCCACGATGAGGCTGCGCTTCTTCGCGGCGATGTCCGCCACAAACTGATCCCGCTGATCCTGATTCTTCTTGGCCAGGAACCTGTGGGCCGCAGCCAGCAGCTTCTCCTTTTTCCCGGCGATCCGGCCCACCAGTCCGCCCTTGGCGCTGAGCTTCCGGGACACCGCAGGCACCACCAGATCCACCACGCCGTCATAGTCCAGGTCCGAGATCAAAAGCTTCACTTCCAGCATATTTTGCTCCCCCTTTTGGCCGTATTTCTACTCAAAAGTACCATATACCCACCATTATGTCAATGTTTTGCTACGAAAAAATACCGGAAGCCGACAGCTTCCGGTATTTTTGTTCAGTATCGCTCTTCGTGCGGTGGCGCAGCTTACGCCTCGGGGCCGGCCTTGACCAGAGCCTTACCGGCCTCGTTGGTCTCGTACTTGGCGAAGTTCTTCACGAAGCGGCTGGCCAGATCCTGTGCCTTGGTCTCCCACTCGGCGGCGTCGGCATAGGTATCGCGGGGATCGAGGATGGCGGGATCCACGCCGGGCAGCGCGGTGGGCACCTCGAAGTTGAAGTGGGGGATCATCTTGGTGGGCGCGGTCTTGATGGCGCCGGACAGGATGGCGTCGATGATGCCGCGGGTATCCTTGATGGAGATGCGCTTGCCGGTGCCGTTCCAGCCGGTGTTGACC